>DATFXS010000447.1:0-7255 GCA_035315605.1 Polyangia bacterium | reverse complement strand
ACGCCGGAGAGCCAGACGACGCTGGACACGATCCTCGAGGAGAAGATTCGCCTCCAGCAGAGCGGCGTCGCGCCCGGATCGGTCGCGAAGGCGGGCGCCGGGATGGCGGTGCGGCGGCCGTCGGGTGCGTTCGCGACGCTTGAATCGCACGGCGCGAGGCCGGCCGGACCGCCGCCGCTTCCCGTCGAGGTGAAGATGGACACGCCGATCGCGCCGGCGGCGGGCGCAACGGGCGCGGCGCCGGTGACCGCGATGCCGACGTCGTCGTCGCGCTCGGGGGCGCACGCGACCGGTTCCAGCATCTTCTCGCGACCGCGCACGACCAGCGGCATGCGCGCCGTGCCGGTGCCGTCCGCCCTTTTCGAGGCGCCGACGGCGGCGGACATCGACAAGGCGCTGTCGGTGCTGGAGGAGAAAGGCGGCCCCGCGCCGTCGCTGCCGTTCGCCCCGACGATCGTCAAGGCGGACACGTCCCGTCCCCCCGCCGATGACGAGCCGACGAAGGTGTTCGAGACCACTGCGCAGCAGGAGTTCTCGGTCAACGAGGCGAAGACCGGGCCTGCCACGGTGCTGCCCGAAACGGGCATTCCGATCGCGATGGATGGCGGCGAGGGCGAGCTGACCCAGCGCGCGCTCGTCGATCCGGCGGACGGAAAGGTGAAGGTCGATGCGGACGTCGCCGCCGCCCTCGACGGCAAGGGCGTCAAGAAGGGCGACGCGCAGGCAGACGCGGCCGTGCTGGACGCGCCGCTCGCGTCGCTCGTCGATTCGGGCTCGGCGCCGTCGGCGAAGCCACCGACGCCGCCGGCGATGAAACCCGCCGCCCCCTCCATCCCGCCGACGCCGGCCGCCGCTCTGAAGTCGGGCGTACCGATGCGGATCACGACCGATCGGCCGATCGCGACGGAGAGCGGCCGCTTCCGGAGCGACACGCGCTACAAGCGCGCGCGTGGCAAGGGGCTCGGCCGCGCCGTCGCCGCCATCGTCGTCGTCGGCGGGCTGGGCGCGGGCGGCTTCTTCCTGAAGCAACGGCACGATAAGAAGGTCGCGGCCGACGCGCAGGCGGCGGCCGCAGCGGCCGCAGCGGCCGAGGCGGCTGCGAAGGCGGCACCGCCGCCACCACCCCCACCGGCGCCGCAACCGGGCACGGAGACCGGCGGAGCGGCGGCGGGGGCGAATCCGACGGAGGCCGCGGGCTCGGCGAACGCCGAAAAGCCGACGGCCGTCGCGGAGGCCAAGACCGAAGCCAAGGTCGATAAGCCCGACAAGCCGGACAAGTCAGGCAAGCCCGACAGGCAGGACGTCGGCAAGTCGGCCGCGACCGAAAAGGCCGCGCGCGGCGAGGAGGGATCGACGCCGGTGAAGACGCGCAAGCGCGAGCGCGCATCGGCCGAGAAAGCCGCACCGGCGCAAAAGCCCGAGGAGGGAGCAGGCGAGAAGCACGCCGCTGGCGACGAGGGCGCCAAGGCCGGAGGCGAGGCGGCCAAGGAGACCACCAAGTCCGCCGAGACGGGCAAGTCCGCCGAGACGGGCAAGGCGGCCGAGGGCGACAAGACGGGTGAAAAGGCGGGTGAAAAGACGGGCGAAGCGGCCAAGCCGACCGAGGCGGCGGCCGCGCCCGCGGTGACCGAGCGCCCCACTCTCAAGATCACCTCCAGCCCGACCGGCGCCGACGTCGTGATCGACGGCGTGCCGGTCGGCACGACGCCTTTCTCCAGCCGCGACATCACCACGGACGCGACCCACGCGATCTCCGTCAAGAAGGACGGCTTCGAGACGCACGAACGCATGATCAGCGGGTCCGACTGGTCGCGGGGCAAAGGCGGCGCGCAGCTGCTGAAGTTCAACGTCAAGTTGAGACGCGCCGGAGCCGAGAAGGCGCCGGCGGCCGAGGGCGAGAAGAAGGAGAAGCCGCCCGAGGTCGAGATCCTGACCCCGTCGGACCCGTGACGTGAGGGCGCTCGCGCGCGCGCTGGGCCTCGTCGCCGCTCTGGGGGCGACGGTCGGGTGTCGGCGCGGCGGATCGGCGCCGGTCGCGGTCGCTTCCGACGGCGCCGCGGCGCCGCCGGCGGCGCGCGCCGAGCCGCGCCGCTTTCATCGCATCGACGTGCACACGCACATCGGACCCGACGGCATCCCGCGCGCGGTGCGGCTGATGAACGAATGGGGCATCGACGGCGCCGTCAACCTGTCCGGCATGTATCCGGGTCCGCCGCGCGGCATGCTCGAGACCCAGCTGGCCGCCGCGGCGACCGCCGACGGGCGGATCGCCGTCTTCATGACGCCCAACTTCAAGCTGGTGCGGGCCGTGAAAAACTACGGCGAGGCGATGGCCGCCGAGCTGGCCGAGGGCCAGCGCCTGGGCGCGCGCGGCCTCAAGATCACGAAGGGCCTCGGCCTCGGCATCCCGGCGCCCGACGGCAAGCGCCTGCTGCCGGTCGACGATCCGGGGCTGGATCCGCTGTTCGAGCGGGCCGGCGCGCTCGGCATGCCGGTCGCGATCCACATCGGCGATCCCAAGGCGTTCTGGAAGCCGGTGTCGCCCGACAACGAACGCTGGGACGAGCTGCGCGTCCACCCCGAGTGGTCCTTCTACGGGCCGGGGATTCCGTCGTGGCAGGAGCTGTACGACCAATTCGAGCGGCTGGTCGCCCGTCACAAGAAGACGACCTTCATCGGCGTCCACTTCGGCAACGATCCCGAGGATCCCGACAACGTGGCGCGGATGCTCGACAAGTACCCGAACCTCTACATCGACACGGCGGCGCGCGTGCCGGAGATCGGGCGCCATCCGCAGGACAAGATGCGGCGTTTCTACGCCAAGTATCAGGACCGCGTGCTGTTCGGCACCGACACCGGCATCGGCCCCGACGACGCCGACATGATGTACGGCTCGACGGGCGCCACCGTGCCGACGCGCGCCGACGAGGTCCGTTTCTTCACGTCGACCTGGCGCTATTTCGAGACGTCCGATCGCCAGTTCGAGAGCCCGACGCCCATCCAGGGGCGATGGAAGATCGACGGCGTCGGCCTTCCCGAGTCGATCCTGCGCAAGATCTACTTCGAGAACGCGGCGCGGGTGCTGCGCTGGCGGCCGCCCGGGACCTGAGCCGCGCGGCAGCAAGGCGGCGATGGCTTGACTGCCGGGTTCGGGTCTTCATAATGGCTCGTCTTATTCCGGAGTAGCTCAGTGGCAGAGCAGGCGGCTGTTAACCGCCGGGTCGGGGGTTCGAACCCCTCCTCCGGAGCTCGGGGCCGGAGGCCCCTTCGCGCCGGAGGGTGGTTCAGTGGCCGAGGTGCCGGCAAGGCCGGTACCTCGGGCAACAAACCCCCTCGCGCTCGGGCGGGACGCCTCTGCTCTTGTGTTCGAACGAGGGGCCTAGCCTCGTTCGAAGGTCAGCTTGGCGCAATCGTAGGTGACGGTCACGGGGATGGAGGACGGGATGTTCGGGTCGGGTGAGACTTGCAGGATCTGGTCGGGACAGGTCGCCGACGTCTCGAGTTGCCAGCAGGGGGCCAGGTTGGCGCTATCGGCGCAGGAGGGAACGTGCGACGAGATTATGTGGCCCGCGCCATCAGGCTGCATCTCCGTCACCTTGCAGTCGGGCTGCCCGCTGGAATTCAGACCGACCGGCCCCTGGACGCACGGCGGGCCCAGGGTCTGGTTGATCGCCGCCGCGAAGCGCGCGAGGCCGGGACCGAAGCTCGCATCGCAGACGGACAGCTGCAGGCCGTTGATTCCGAACTCCTCGGCGAGCTGCGCGTTGCGGACGCCCGGATCGCCGACGCGCCCGTCCGCCGCCGTGCACGCATGGGTGATCGCGGGCCACGGACAGGAGGCGGCTCCGCAGGATGCGTCATCGTAGGCTGGGGCGTTCCAATGCACGGTGTACGGCGTCGGCGGCCCCTGGATCGAGGTGACGACGATCCTGTTGGGATCGGCTTTCAAGCTCTTGATGGCGTCGGCGGCCTGCTTCGTGCTCAGCAGGTAGCCCTCGGTGTCGTCCGACGCGCAGTTGTCGTAGGTGACCGTCTGGTTCACGTCGTTGTTTGGCGCGGTGCGATCCGGGTGCGGGACGTTGCGGTTGGGACCGAGCATGCCCCTCGGGCACGTGTGACCGAATTCGTTGCAGCGGAAGTGGGTCGGCGGGCCGAGCTGCGACGCCATGTCATGGTTGGCGCTCGTGTCGAAAAGCGGAACCTGTGCGTTGGGGCCGTTGCCCGGCGCCGCCGAGCAGTCGTCCTGGGGGGTCAGCATCACGATCGCGAGCACGGCCTCGGGCCGCAGGAAGCTCTGATTCTCCTGCGGCGGGTCGCGACCGTCGGCGCCGAACGCGCGCAGGACGGCGGCGAGCGGCTGCTGGAATCCACAACCGCTCTGGCCCAGCGCGGCGATGCAGCCGAAGACGTCCGCGATGTTGCCGGTGTAATTACCGCCCCCGACGTTCGAGATGAACGTGGCGCCGCGCTGGAGGTTCGACGCGCTGCAGGTTCCGCGGGCGGCGTACTGGAAGACACCGTTCTTGCCCCCCATGTAGTCGCAGCCGGCGATCGACCCGTCCCCCGCCCCGAAGTCCGTCGATACGACGGCGATCTGGAGGTTCGGGAGGCCGGCCGGGTCGGCTTGCAGCGCGGTCATGAAGGTCGGAAAATTGCTGATCAGGTTGTTCTGGGCCGCCGCCATGCCCGACGAATCGTCGATCACGAACACGACGTCGACGTCGCGTTGCCCGGGATACAGCGTCCCCGTCCACCTGTTGGGCGGGGGGCCGCCGTCGTTGTTCGGGTGCAGCTGGTCCGTCGCGCAGGCGTCGAGACCGACGGCGAAGAAAAGCGCGCAGCCGAGGACGAGGGGGCGGATGGGCACGGGTCGCCTCGAAGAACGGGGAAATGATCGCATGGTCGGCCTCCTTTTGCGCCGAATCAGTCGGGCCGACCGCGCCTGCGAGAAAATTTTTCCCGCGGGCGCCTCGGCGCCGACTAATTGAGCATCCGCATGTCCACCCGCTGGCCGCTGCCGCTCGTCCCCTGCGCCTTCCTGGCGGCCAGCGCGCCCGCCGCGGCGCCCGCCGCGACGGCCATCCGGCTGCGAACCACCGGCGATCTCCCGTTCACCGCGGAGGAGCTGGAACAGGCGGCGGGCGCGCGATTGGCGATGAGCGCCGAGGCCGGCGCGCCGGTCGTGATCGTCGGCCCGACCGACGAGGCAGGCGTTCAGGTCGGGATGGGAGAGCGGCGGACGGTCGTCGTGGTCGGCGCGCACACCGGGCTGGCCGCGGCGCGCATCGTCGCGCTCGCGATCGCCGAGCTCGCCGCCGAGGCGTCCGACGCGCATCCGGCTCAGAAGTCGGATCCCGAAGCGCCGGTGGCCCACGCCGCCGCTGCAAACGCGCCGCCCGTGATCGCGGCGCCGGCGGCGACGCCGCTGCCCGTGTCCGCCCCGCCCCGTCCGGCCGCGCTGATCTCGGTCGCGCTCGGCGCCGCGAAGGGGATCGATGCCACCGAGCCGTTCACCGGGACCTGCGAAGCGGACGTGACGCTTCCGCTGGGACGCTTCGACGTGGCGGGAACGCTGGGCGTCTGGAGGGTGCCCACGCGCCACGCTGGCCTCGCCGACGAGGCCTCGTTCGTGGCGGGCGTGGTGCGCGCGAGCGCGGGCCTGCGGTCCGGACCCGTGCAGCTCCTCATCGGTCCGTTCGTCGCGCCCTATCGCATCGAAGGCGGCGTCAGCCACACGGGTGTGCTGGCGGGGGGCGGCGCGATGCTGCGCGTGGGACGGAAGCTCGGCGCGGCGCCCAAGGTCCACGTGTTCGGATCGTTTCGGGTGGACGCGTTCGCCAACCGCGTGAGCGTGTCGCTTGTCGGCGCCGAGCCGAGCTTTGCGACCCCGCGCCTGGCCGGCGCCCTCGGCGTCGGGATCGCCTGGGATCTGGGGAGCTGATGGAATCGCGGCGACCATTCGTCTTCGCTGCCCCGATCACGGGAGAACGTCTGACCGACGCCCCGTGGCCGGCCGACGGCAACAGCGACGATCGCCCGCTGGTCCGGGCCGCCGCCACGGGCGATGCCGCCGCGTTCCGCGAGCTCTACCGCCGGCACCTCCCGACCGTCCACGCGCGCCTGACGCTGATGGTCGGGCCCGGCCCCGAGCGCGACGATCTGATCCAGCAGATCTTCCTGGACGCCTATCGGGCCCTGTCGCGGTTCCGCGGCGACGCGCGTTTCGGGACGTTCCTCAATCGCATCGCGATCAACGTCGCCTGCGAGCACCTGGAACGGCGGCACCGCAACCGCGCGCGCTACGCGCCGTTCGCGGAGGCGCTGCTCGATCGGCTGGTGGCGCCGGATGCCTCGCCGGAATCGCGGGCCAGTCAGCGCCAGGATCTGGCCCAGGCGTTCCAGCACCTGGAGGCGGTCCGCCCGAAGAAACGGATCGCCTTCGTGCTGGTCGCCGTCCAGGGACTGTCGCTGGACGAGGCGGCCGAGCTGCTCGAGGCCAGCGCGGAGACGGTCAAGCAACGCGTCCTGCACGCCCGCAAGGAGATCACCGCCCGAATGGCCAGGGCCGCGGCGCGGGCGCGGCCACGCGAGGGAATCCGATGAACGACCTTCGACATCGCGGCAGCCAGGCATCCGGTGAACCTGCGGACCCGGTCGAGGCGCGCGTGATTGCCCCGCTTCGGGCAGCGAACCTGGCGCCCGACGATCTGCAGCTCGCGCGGCTCTGCGCCGCGATCGACACGGCCCTCGAGGATGCGGTCGTTCCGCCGGCGGCGGCGCCGGAACGGGCGGCGCGACGGACGAAGCTGTCCCACCGGGGCGCGGTGGCGGTCGCGCTGGCCGCGGCCGTGGCCGCCGCGCTGATCGCCGCGCCGTCGCTGCGCCGGGCGCGGGGCCCCGTCGCGTCCGAACGCGCCAGGAATCCCTTGCCGATCGCGCCCGAGGGCGACGGGCCCGCGCCTGCCGCTCGCCCATCGGCGCCGCTGGTGGTGCCCGCGGGGGCACGCTTTCGAGGCCGGATCGGAGAGCGCGTGCGCTTCACGCTGGTGGGGCCGGGTGAGATCTCCGCGTTCGCCGCCGGTGGCGGAACCGATCTCGACCTCGCGAGCGGGCGCCTGGTCGTCGACTACGACGGACACGGCGGCCAGATCCTGCGCGTCCGTTCGCCCGGCGCCGTCACGACGGTCGTCGGGACGTTGTTCGCCATCGAGGCGCGCGGGCGAACGTCGCTGGTCGCGGTGGCGCGCGGCTCCGT
>DATFXS010000446.1:0-10220 GCA_035315605.1 Polyangia bacterium | reverse complement strand
TCGCGCGCGACCGCCTTCTTGTCGATGCGCAGCGCCGTGCCCGCCTCCACCTTCAGCCCGGTCCGCACCGGAAACGCCTGCCGGTACCCGCCCTCGTCGCCGGCAGGCTGCAGGGCCAGCTCCTTGAAGCGCGCCTCGATGAAGGCGCCCGCCGCGTCCAGGCCGGCGGTACCGACGCCGCGCCCTTCGCGCGCGGGGTCAGCCAGCCAGCGAATGTCGTTCAGGATCCGATCGGCCGACGCCGAGGCCGGCAGCGGCGCGACACCTTCCGGATTCCAGTCGGCAACGAACACGTTCGTATCGTGCTTGCCCGGCGGCGTCGCGCGGTTCGACGCGAACGCCAGCCGCTTCCCGTCCGGCGAGAACAGCGGAAAGCCATCGAAGCCCGGCGCCGCGGTGATCCGTTCCAGCCGCGTGCCGGCCACGTCGATCGCCCACAGATCGAACTCGCGCCCCTTCGGATCGCCGTAGTTGGACGCGAAGATCAGACGCTGCCCGCCCGGCATGAAGGCCGGACCGAACGAGGCGGCGTCGAGGTACGTCACCTGGTGCGCGTTCGTTCCGTCCGCGTCGGCGACGTACAGCTCCAGCTTCGTCGGCCGGACCAGGTGCTGCGCGAGCAACTGCTTGTAGTCGTCCAGCTCCTTGCCGGGCTTGGGCCGCGAGGCGCGCCAGACGATGTGCGAGCAGTCGGCGTCGAAGACCGCGCCGCCGTCGTAGCCGACGTCGTGGGTCAGCCGCTTGACGTTCTTGCCATCCGCGTCCATCCGGTAGACGTCGATGTCGCCGTCGCGCACGGACGTGAACACGATCGATCCATCCTTGCCGCAGACGGTCCCCTCGGCGTCGTAGCCGGGCGTCGTGGTCAACCGGCGCGCGCCTGAGCCGTCGGCGTTGGCGCGGTAGATGTCGTAGTCGGGATACAGCGCCCAGACATAGCCCTGGCTGTGGTCGGGGCGCGGCGGGCAGGTCGCGCCGCCCCCTTCGGTCGACGCGAAGATCACCTCGCGATCGCCCGGGAGGAAGAACGAGCAGGTGGTCGCGCCCCGCCCGCTCGACACCGGCAGCATCGCGGACGCGGCGCGCGCGTCCGCCCCGAGCGGCAGCCGGAAGATCCGGTCGCAGGACGCTTCGGGCGGCCGCGCCTGCAAGATCAGCTGGTCGCCCGCCCACGACCAGTAAGCCTCGGCGTTCTCGCCGCCGAAGGTCAGCTGGCGCAGATTCGCGAAGTGCGTCTCGCCGGGGAGCGCGAAGTTGCGCGCGTCGGCGGGCGGCGTCGCCGGGCTCGGCGCGGGGACGGGCGGCGGGGCCGCCGTGGGCGTCGCGCAGGCCGCCGCCCCCAGAATGAAGACGGTAAACACGGCACTTCCGACCTCGATCGATCGCGCCATCGCGTCCGAGGATACTACCCCGATCGAATCGGGACGCCGCCCACGCCCGTGCTGCAGGTCCGTAATTAGGTTGATCGGTCATGCGGCAACGGTCGAGGTCGCGGGCGGCGGTGATCCTGGGGCTGGGCGTCGGATGGGGCGTCATCGGCTGTCAGGGGGCGCTGCCCGGCGATGGACCGTCCGCTCCGTTCAGATCCGGGGTGCTGATCGACGCGCCCGTCGACGCGGTCGCGCTGGGCAGTGACGACTCGGGGATCTACTGGACCTCCGGAGCGAACGAGCTGTGGGTGCTCCGCACGGGGGCGACCATGCCCGAGTGCCTGGCGGCGGGCCCGCCGCCGCCCGCGACGTGCAACCAGGCGACTGCACCGGTCCTCGCCTCGACGCAGGTCTTCTGGGCGCCGGCCGATCGGGCGTCGATCCACCGCACCCGCAAGGACGGCGGCGGCGACGAGATCGTCGCGCAGACGACGCGCGCGGAGATCGCGATCGATACCGACGACGTCTACTGGACCGACGTCACGGGACCATTCGGTGAAGGCAGCGGCGTCGTGCTGTCTTTGCCGCTCGACGCAGCGCCGGGATCAACCCCGGCGAAGCGGGTACAGGTGTCGTCCTCCGACGAGGTCACGGCGATCGCGGTCTTCGACGGCGCGCTTTACTGGAGCGACACGGAAGTCGTCGGCACCACCGTGGACTACGCCGACCTGGGGTGGGGCCCGCTCGACAGCCTCGACGGAATCTGGCACGGCAGGGCCGTGAATCTCCCCGGCAACTCGAGGAGGCTCGACGTCGCGGGCGGCAACGTCTACGCGGCTTCTGAAGACGGCATGTACGTCACCAGCCTGGTGCGCCTATCGTCGACCGGCGAAGCGCAAACGATCGGAACGCTGCCGGGACAACGGGGGACCCAGAACGTGGTGGTCCTCGGCAACTGGGCGCTGGTGTCGGTGGTTTCGACCGACGATTGCCCGCAACCGTCCTCGCTGGATCTGGCGGCGATCCCGGTCGGCGGCGGCGACCCTCGCCCGGTGGTGACCGGTATGCACACGGCGGCCGTCGCGATGGGCCCCGGCATCGTCTTCGTCGACGCTTCGAACCGGCTCGTGGCCATGTCGCCCAGCGACGTCGACCAGGCCATCATGGGCCCAGATCAACCGTGAGCCAGAGGGTCCAGTCGTTGCGCCGATCCTCGGAATGGGCCTCGATGCGCCAGTGCGCGCTCGCGCCGGCGCGGTAGGCCTGGAGCCGAATTAGGCTGGCCGCCATCCAATCGTCGGACTCGACTTCATCTTCGAGGGGACGGCCGTCGCGGAGAAGATGAAGGGCCCGCGGTCTCGGAGGATCTGTCCCCGGCTCGGCCATCATTGTCGTCAACGCCAGAGGCTCTGGCACCGGCGCGTGCCGGTCATAGCCCGAGAAACGATCCAGCGATGCGATCTGGCCAAACAGGTCGGCGACGTCCCGCCCCCGGTCCTCCTCCAGCACGAGGCAGAGCAACGCGAGCCCATGCGGGGCGGTCCCGGGAAGACGGACCTCGAGGATCGGCTCCGGCACAGATTGGATGTGCGGGAAGTTCCTGACCGTCCCCATTTTCTTGAGGGCCCGTCCCAGCAAACTGGGCGCGTCGTCCAAAAGCTGGAACGCACCGATGATCAGGCACGGCTCGATCCCTCCCCCAAGCCGTCCGTCCCAACCCCGCGTCAGCTCCACGCGATCGACGCCGACGCGCAGGCCTCGCGCGAGTGACGTCCGATTGCGCCGGTTTTTGCGGCCGCGCGACATCGCGATGAGACTGCCCGTGCGCGCCGGTCACGGCAAGCGCGATCGGCCCGCCGACAATCCCGCCGGCGCGACTTAACTTGATCGGCATGTCGGGACGGTCGAGGTGGTGGGGCGGGTTGTCGTCGCTGATCGGGCTCGCGATGGCGGCGAGTTGTTCGCAGCTGCCGATCCCGCCGTACAACGATGGGGGGGCGGGGGACACGACGCCGCCGATGACGCTCGGGCCGCATGCGCTGACGCCCGTGCCGGTGGACGCCGTGGGGCTGGCCGCCGACGACTCGGGGATCTACTGGACGTCGCCTGCCAACGAACTCTGGGTCCTGCCTCCCGGCGCGCCGCTTCCCGTGCCGCTCACTTTGGACTCGCATCCGGGTCTCTCTTGCTCGTTCGCGCCCCCTCCTGTCCCGACGGCGAGTCATGTTTTCTGGTCGAGCTCGAACCCGACCGCCATTCACCGGACGCGAAAGGACGGATCGGGCGATGAGACGCTGGCCTCGCCTGCATCGGCGTGGCCCGGCCGCCTGGCCGCCGACACCTCCAGCGTCTACTGGAGCGACCGGGTCCCCGACGGTGAAGGCGGCGCCGTGCGCGCCCTGCCGCTCGATGCGCCAGCCGCGTCGACACCGACGACGCTGGTCCGGGCAGCCTCCGACCAGGACATCTACTCGCTCGCGGCACACCGCGACGCGCTCTACTGGACCCCCTTCAAAGCCGTCGCCTCGAGCTACATGTCCACGCTCTGGTCGGCGACGCTGGATGAGCTCGCGCAAGGTAGCGGCGGCGCCGCCGTCGACGCGCCCCGGAGCCCGTACGCGCTGACGAGCACCGGCGGCGATCTGCTGTTCGCCTTCTATGCGGACCCCTGGACGAGCAGCATCGCGCGTCTGCCAGTCGGAGGGGCTCCGCAGACGATCGGAACGCTCCCGACCGGCGAATCCGTCCTCGGCCTGGCGGCCGTCGACGGCTGGGCGCTCGCTTCGACCGATCCGGGCGGCGGCTGCAACCTGGCGCCGCTGATGAACCTCTATGCCACGCCGCTCGCGGGCGGCACGCCCAAGCTGATCGCGCAGGGCATTCGCGCCGCCGCGATCGCCGCGCCGCAGGGGATCGTGTTCGTCGACGCGGACAGACACCTGGTCGCGCTGCCGGCCGACCAGATCGACGGGATGGTCAGCCCGGTACCGTGATCTTGCGGGCCGCCAGCAGATCGTTGACGCGCGCGATCACCTCGGCCTCCGGCTCGCTGCCGCGGATGCGCAGATCGCAGTCCTGCGTGCTCGACCCGTCGGGATCGATGTCGATGAGCAGCAGCGGCGAATCCGGGATCAGCGCCTGCACGGCGGCGCCGTCCGCCAGGCCGATCGCGTTGGTCGTCGACACGACGATCAGGCCGGCGTTCAGCAAGAGGTGGACGACCTCGCCGAAGCGGCGCACCAGCTCGGACAGCGCCGCGTCGACCCACAGGTCGTGGTCGATGCCGAGCAGCACGTTCTTGCCGTCCAGCATGTAGACGCTGCGGCCGGCCTCGAACAGCGCCCGCTCGACGGCGCGCGCGTACTCGTGCTTCCCCTTCTCGTGCTTGCCGACGAACATCACCAGCGCCTCGCGGTGGCCGGCGCGCTTGGTCCGGGCGGCCGCGGTGACGCCGCCCTCGACCCAGTTGAAGTCGCGCAGCTGCGCCTCGGCGCGCAGGTCGCGCAGCTCGTCCTTGACCGCCGCGGTGATGATGCCGCCGCCCGCGACGTCGTACTCGTCGACGATGACGAACCGCCCGGTCGCCTCGCAGTCGGCCGTCAGGTCGAACGCGATCGGCTGCTTCAGCTCCAGGACCACGTCGGCGACGTCGTGGCGGCCGACGTTGTCCTTCTCGAGGCGGCTGTCGAGCGCGCTGGCGTCGATCACCTTGTTGATCTTGCCGAGCCGCACCGGCACGGCCGCGGTGCCGAGCTTCAACTTGTAATCGCGCCCGGCGACGAACGGCTTCTTGCCCAACCAGATGATGTTGGTCTGCAGCCGCGTCGACACGAGCGGCGGCTTCCCGACGTGGCTCATCACCTCGCCGCGGGTCACGTAGATCTCCTCGGTCAGCGTGAAGCCGGTCGACCACCCAGCCTCGATGGTTTCGCGCGGCGCCGCGTTGAACGCCTCGATGCTCTTGATCGTGGAGATCTTGTTCGACGGCGAGAACACCACCTTGTCGCCGATCGCGGCCTTCCCCGCCTCGATGCGGCCCGAGAAGATGCGGCGATCGTCGCCGTGCTCGGTGAACTTGTAGACCGCCTGCAGCGGCATCCGCAGCGGCTGATCGGTGCGCGGCGGCGCCTTGGGCAGCGTGTCGAGCAGCTCGAGCAGCGTCGGTCCCTTGTACCAGGCCGTCTCCTTGCCGCGATTGGCGAGGTTCACGCCCGCGACCGCCGCCACCGGCACGAACTGGCGCGGCGTGAAGGCGCCGATCCCCTCGAGGAACGCGCGGTATTCCTTCTCGATCGCGTTGAAGGTGTCCTGGCTGTAGCCGACCAGGTCCATCTTGTTCACGCAGACGACGACCTGGCGGATGCCGAGCATCGACAGGATGTAGCCGTGGCGGCGGCTGTTCTCGCGCACACCCTCTTTCGCGTCGATCACCAGCACCGCCGCCTCGGCGCGCGCCGCGCCGGAGATCATGTTCTTCAGGAACTCGATGTGCCCGGGGGCGTCGATGATGATGTAGTCGCGCGTCGCGCTCTTGAAGAAGCAGCGAGCGGTGTCGATCGTGATCCCCTGGTCCTGCTCGTCCGACAGCGCGTCCAGCAGGAACGCGTACTCGAACGGCTTGCCGGTGCGGTCGCACTCGCGTCGCACCGATTCCAGCTTCCCCTGCGGCAGCGAGCCGGTGTCGGCGAGCAGGCGGCCGACGACCGTGCTCTTGCCGTGGTCGACGTGGCCGACGATGACGACATTGAAGCTCTCGCGATCAGTCCTGACTTTGTTCACTGATTCGCTCAAGATCTCCTGAGCCTCCTCACGCGGAGCGGGCCGCATGAGGATCCCTTATCACATGTACCCCTTGCGACGCAGCTCTTCGAGGCCGTGCTTGCCGTCCTGCATCCGCCCCGAGCGCTCGGCGATATTCTTGAGCGATCCGCTCTTCAATTCCTCGATGATGTCGTCGACGTTCTTCGAGGTGCTCTTGATCGGGCGCTGGCAGGGGCCGCAGCCGAGGCTGCGGTAGCGCGTGCCGTCGCCCTGGTCGTAATACAGCGACACGGTCGGGATCGACTCGCGCTTGATGTACTCCCAGATGTTCAGCTCGGTCCAGTCGAGCAGCGGGTGGATGCGCAGGTGCGTGCCTGGCGCGAAGTCGGTCTTGAACTGGTTCCAGAACTCGGGCGGCTGATCGCCGACGTCCCAGTCGTCGTGCTTGCCGCGGGGCGAGAAGTACCGCTCCTTCGACCGGCTGCCCTCCTCGTCCGACCGCGCGCCGACGATGACGCCGGTGTACGGCAGCTTGTCCGCCATCTGTTCGTACTTGCCGCTGTCGAGGTTGAGGCGCATGCGCGTCCCCGTCCCATGCAGCGTCGCCGCGAGCGCGTCCGTCTTCAGGCGCCCGCAGCAGGCCGTGCGCGCCTGGGCCTGCTCCTCGACGCTCATGTTCGGATTCGCGGCGAACTTGTCGGGGAACGTATCCTTCTCGGCCAGGGCGGCCTTGTTCTGGCCGACGACCATCTGCAGCTTGTACTCCATCGCCAGCTTGTCGCGATACCGGATCATCTCCGGCAGCTTGTAGCTGGTGTCGATGTGGACCAGCGGGAACGGCACGTGGCCGAAGAACGCCTTGCGCGCCAGCCAGAGCAGCACCGTCGAGTCCTTGCCGATCGACCACAACATGCAGAGTCGTTCGAAGTGGCGGAAGGCTTCGCGGAAGATGTAGACGCTCTGCTGTTCCAGCTGATCGAGGTGGTCCATGGTCGGTCGCGATTCTGACACCGTCGTCAGGGCAGTGCTACCGGGATGCGAAACCGGCTCAACGCTTGGCGGTACCGTCTGCATTTCGCATCTCCTAAATGGCGATCGTTTCGACTTAGCTTCTCTTCAGCGCGCCGCGGCGTCCAACGCCCGCGGGTCCTCGTTCCTCTTGTAGGGGAGCTCGATTGTCACGGTCGTGCCCGAGCCGGTGCGCGACGAGACGTAGAAGGTGCCGCCCCGGGCGCGCACCCGCTCGCGCATGCCGATCACGCCCAGGTGGCCCTCGGCGGCCGCGGCCTCGAGCGTCCGGGCGACGTCGAACCCGCGCCCGTCGTCCTGGATCGACAGCCAGATGACGCCCGGCCGGCGCACGATGTGGACGTTCACGCGCCGCGCGCCGGCGTGGCGGAGGGCGTTGGTGATCGATTCCTGGACGACGCGAAAGCACGCGATCTCCAGATCGGCGGGCAGCCGCGTCTCCAGGTGAAGCGGGGTCTTCTCGGTGCCCTCTTCCAGGTCCATCGTCACACCGGACAGCGTCGACTGCCCTTCCAGGTAGGCGCGCAGCGCCGGAACCAGGCCGACCTCGTCGAGCAGCGGCGGCCTGAGATCGACGGACATCTTCCGCACGCGCGCGATCAGATCATCGACCAGCGCGACCGCCTCGTTGGCCCCGTCGGCGGGCGCGCCCGCGGCGCGCAGCCCGAGCTGCAAGCGCAGCTTCAGCGCCGTCAGCGTCTGCCCCAGCTCGTCGTGCAGCTCGTGCGCCAGAAAGCGCCGCTCGTCCTCCTTGGCCGCTTCGAGCCGGCCGTGCAGCAGCCCGAGCCGTTCGTACGCGACGCGCAGTCGGCCCAGCGCCTCGGTGGCGGCGCTGGAGCTCGCCTCGACGTGTCGAATGACCGAGTCGATCATCAGGGCGAGGAGCAACGCGAGCAGCGTCGTCGTCGTCGCCATCCGAATCCAGTTGTGCACGATCATCGGGTCGACGGCCCGCGCGTCCAGATGGATGAACCCGAGGTTGACGAGCGCGCCGACGGCGATGTGCGCCGCCGCCGTCAGTCCGATCAGCACGAAGCCGAAACGCCGCCCCAGCGAGACAACGCCGACCAGCGAGATGGCCACCATGCTGACCGTGACGCCCGCAGCGAACCCGACCCGCCCGAGCATGTAGACGCCCGTCAGGAAGGCCACCACGATCACCGTCAGCGCGCGCTGCCGCGTGGTCAGGCGCGGAAGAACCCGGGCCGCCGGGATGAGCACGCCTGACGCCGCGAGCACCAGGTATTCGATCAGCGGACGCGGCGACCGCCGGACGAAGATGGCCAGCGCGGACAGCGGCGCGGCGATGAGCGCCGCCACCGTCAGCATCCCGCGCAGAACGCTCTCGCGCCACGGCTCGCGTTCTGCCAGGGGCTTTTCGTCGGC
This sequence comes from Polyangia bacterium, assembly GCA_035315605.1. Taxonomy (GTDB): domain Bacteria; phylum Myxococcota_A; class Polyangia; order Fen-1088; family Fen-1088; genus JADGRB01. The sequence continues at coordinate 1,674 of DATFXS010000446.1, read as the reverse complement.
CATGAGACCGGGCCACTCTAGCCGACAGCCACCCGCGCGGGGGGCGTCCCGTTATATGATGATGCGAGGAACGGGGACGCTGGAGCTGGGATGCGGGTCCTATTGGCTGACGATCACGCGCTGGTGCGCGCCGGAATCCGGGCGCTGCTGGCCGGACTACCCGACGTCGAGAGCGTGGTCGAGGCGGGCGACGGCCAGGAGGCGCTGGTCGTCCTGCGCGAGACCAAGCCCGACCTCGCGCTGATCGACATCGCGATGCCCGGGTTGAACGGCCTGGAGCTGGCGGCGCGGGTCGCGCGGGAGGCGCCGGGCACGCGGATCGTGATCCTGTCGATGCACGGCACGCCGGCGCACGTGGCTCAGGCGCTGCGGGTCGGCGTCAGCGGGTACCTGTTGAAGGACGCAGCCGCCGACGAGCTTCCGGTCCTGCTGCGCGCGGTGATGCGTGGCGAGACGTACCTGTCGCCCGCCATCTCGAAGCAGGTCGTGGACGGTTATCTGGGACGGACGGCGCCGGCCGCGACCGCAGCCGGGGACAGCGCCGCGCTGGAGGTGCTCACCTCGCGCCAGCGGGAGATCCTGCAGCTCGTTGCGGAGGGGAAGTCGACGAAGGAGGTTGCGCAACTTCTGGACCTGAGCGCCAAGACGGTCGAAACGCATCGGGGCCAGATCATGGAGCGGCTCGGCATTCACGACCTCGCCGGCCTGGTCCGCTATGCGATTCGCACCGGCCTCGTCTCGCCGGACAAGTGAACGCCGGTCTTCGGGTAAGGGATCGTTCCCGCGATCCTCCGGCAATACCCCTATGGCCGCGCCGCGTCTCGGTTTGCGAAGCTGGCGACCATGCAGACGGAACGAAAGCGGCGCGTGTTGCTGGTCGACGATTCGCCTGCGTTTCGCGGGCTCATGCAGTGGTACCTCGGCACGCTGCCAGAGGTCGAGGTCATCGCGGAGGTGACGGACGGCGAGCAGGCGATCGCCGCGGTGGCGCGCCTGCAGCCCGATGTCGTATTGATGGACGTGCGGATGCCGAACATGGACGGCCTGGAGGCGACGAGGCGGATTCGCGCCGCCAGTGATTCGCCCCGGATCCTGCTGCTGACCAACCACGCGACCGCGATCCCCGCCGGGCTGGCGGCCGAGGCGGGCGCGGATGCGCTGCTGGACAAGGCCGAGCTGGCCGATCGACTGCCGGCGGCGATTGCGAACACGGCGACGAGAATTCCGGCGGCTGGGCCGCTCGATTGAGGGAGGAGACGGAAGGATGACGGCGACGATGACGGATGGGATGAGGGTGATCGACGCGGCCGCTGAACAGCGGGCCGCGCTGGCGCGCGAGCTGCAGTGGCTGACGGCGATGCTGCCGCTCGGCAACGGAACCGAAGGATTCGAGTCGCTCGGAGATGATCGCGTCGCGGCCATCGTCGCGACCGCGCTGCTCGGTCTGCCGTCGCGGGCGGCCGACGAGGCGATCCCGCGGGCGATCGCGGCCGTCGGCCTGCAACGCGACGTCGACCGCGTCTACTACTATAAGCTGGACGAGGCGGCCGCCACGCTGGTGCTCGCGCACGAATGGCACACGCCCGCGCTGCGCCCCATGACGGGGTTGCCGCAGTTCGAGCGCATGCCGGTCGACGTGTTGCCGCCGCCGTTCCTCGCCAGCTTGCGGCGGGG
>DATFXS010000445.1:0-2084 GCA_035315605.1 Polyangia bacterium | reverse complement strand
CGCGGCGTGCGCCTCCCCACCGGCGTCGAGAATGTGAAGGCGACGTACCGCAGCGGCATCGGCAAGCCGGGCAACGTCAAGGCGGGACAGATCACGCTGCTGGGCACCCGGCCGCTCGGCGTCAAGGAGGTGACGAATCCGATCCGCGCCTCGGGCGGCGCCGACAGCGATAGCCGCGACCAGGCGCGGCAGAACATACCGATCGCGCTGCTGGCGCTGGACCGCCTCGTATCCGTCAGCGACTACGCCGACTTCTCGCGCACCTTCGCCGGCATCGGCAAGGCCGCGGCTTGGCACGACACCGACGGGCAGCAGCAACTGGTGCGCGTCGTCATCGCCGGTGCCGACGACATTCCGATCGACCGGAGTTCCGACCTCTACCGCAATCTTTATACGGCGCTGCACCGGTTCGGCGATCCGTACCTGCCCATCGCCGTTGCCGTGCGCGCGCGGCTGACCCTGGTGATCAGCGCCAACGTCAAGGTCGACCCGGATTATCAGTGGGAGACGCTGGAGCCGAACATCCGCGCCGCCCTGCTCGACCGCTTCAGGTTCGCGCAGATGGACCTCGGCGAGCACGTCTTTCTCTCCGACGCCATCGACGCCGTCCAGGCGGTGCGGGGCGTCGTCTATGTGGACGTCGACGTGTTCGCGGCCCTCGACGAACAGATGGTAAGCGACGGGTTCACCAAGCAGACGGCGCTCCACCTCGGACGCTCGGACCGCATCCCCGTCGATCGCGGGCAAATTGCCTATCTGGTCGCGGAGGTGCCCGACACGCTGATCCTGCAGGAGATCAAAACGTGAGCCGCTCCCCGGACCGCCTTTATCAGCTTCTCCCCGCGGTGCATCGCCTGCGCGACGCGGACATCGGCGAGCCGCTGCGCGCCCTCCTCGGCGTGATCACCGAGCAGGTCGACGTCGTCGAGGACGATATCGCGCAGCTCTACGACAACTGGTTCATCGAGACGTGCGAGGACTGGGTCGTTCCCTATATCGGCGACCTGATCGGCTTCAGGCCGGTGCACGACGCCGGCGAAGCGGGCGCCGTCGACACCCCGGAAGGCCGGCTGCGCAACAAGATCCTGATTCCGCGCCGCGAGGTGTCGAATACGCTGGGGTATCGCCGGCGCAAGGGCACGCTGGCGCTGCTCGAGTCCCTTGCGCAGGCGGTCGCGGGCTGGCCGGCGCGCGCGGTCGAGTTCTATCGGCTGCTCGCCTGGGCGCAGCACGTCAATCATCGTCACCTTGCGCGCGGGCGCACCCTCGACCTGCGCCACGGACACGCGCTCGACCTTCTGGACGGTCCGTTCGATTGCGCGGCGCATACGGTCGACGTCCGCCGGGTCGCCTCGCGGCACGAACCCGGCCGCTACAACATCCCGAGCGTCGGCGTGTTCGTGTGGCGGCTGAAGTCCTACTCGGTGACGCACACCCGCGCGGCCCGCTACGATGACGAAGGCCCGCACGCCTTCCATTTCAGTGCGCTCGGCAATGACGCGCCGCTGTTCACCAAGCCGGAGCCGGAGAAGCATCCGCCCCACGTTGGCGAAGAGATCAACGTGCCGGTGCCGATCCGCCGCCGCGCTCTCGAAGAGCGGGTGGCGGCAACTCCCGACCAGCAGGCATCCGAGCTTCGTGATACGCAGGCCTCCGCGATCTATTACGGCGAAGGGCGCAGCATTGCGATCTACGCGCCGGATTGGCCGAGCCCGGGCGCGCCCCAGCCGATCCCGCGCGAGAACATCGTTCCCGCGGATCTCACCGACTGGCGCTACCGCGCCGGCCGCGACGAGGTTGCGCTCGATCCGGTGCTGGGGCGTATCGTCTTTCCGGCGGGGCACGCGCCGCAGCGCGTGTGGGTCGATTATCAGTATGGCTTCAGCGCCGACATGGGCGGCGGGGAATACGACCGCTCCCTCTCGCAGCCGGTCCTGCATACGCTCTATCGCGTGCGCAAAAACCCGCCGAAACCCAGCGCGTTTCAGACCATCAATGCGGCGCTCGCCGCGTGGCGCAACGAGCAACAGGCGCTGGGCGCCGAGCCGGGCGACGATCCTGCCCGGGCCGAGTGGCGCCTTGCC
>DATFXS010000444.1:0-10112 GCA_035315605.1 Polyangia bacterium | reverse complement strand
GACAGCCCCTGGGGCATCACCTGGATCTCCACCTGCTGCACGCCGCAGTCGTCGGTCGCGTCGACGCTGACCGAGAAATCGTGGCCCATCGCCGCGCCGTCGTTCGGCGACAGGAAGCGGACGCTGGGCGCTTGCGTGTCGTCGATGCAGCCGAACGGCGTCGGCTTCGGCCCGCCCGGCCAGTCACCGAGCGCCTTCTTCATCATCTGGTACGAGTTCTGCGAAGGGCGATCACACTTGTCGTTGCTGACGCCGCTGTCGTTGTCGACGAACCCCATCGTGTCGGTGCTGATCGTCGCGTACATGATGTCGTGCGCGTCGGTCGTGTGCTCGAGGCCCAGCAGGTGCGCCTGCTCCTGCGCGATGATCACGGCCGTCTCGAGCGCGTCGCGCCCGCCCTGGAAGGTGTAGGCCACGCCGCCTTGCAGGTCCTTGCACAGGAACGGCGCGACGCCGGCGACGTTGTCGGGAACGTTGCACCAGGCGCCGCCGCCCGACGAGATCACCTCCGTGTAGTACTTGCCGCTCGTCGGGCGCGTCAGCGTGAAGATGACGTTGAAGTCGGCGTACCACTGATCGAGATAAGCCTGGATCTGACGCTGGCACTCGAGCAGCGTCTCGCCGAAGGTGCACGAGAACGGCGGCACCGTTCCCGTACAAGGATCGTAGTTCGCCGTGTGCGTCTCGCTCCCGTCCGCGTAGCGCAGGTAGATCACCTTCGGATCGTGTCCGTTGCCGCTGCCGAGCGCGCCCTCCGCAGTCGTGACGCTGCCTTCGGCCGGCGCGACCATGTCGCCATGAAGCGACAGCGCGCGTGTCATCGCCGGGACCGCGCCTGTCCCGGGCGCGGACTCTTCGCCTCCGCAACCGGTCACGCCGGCGGCCACCGCGCAGGCGATCAGGAGCTTCGATGTCGACTTCACGCTGCCCTTCTGCGACCCCGGACCGCGCGGTCGGCTAGCCATGCAGGCCGACCTGTGGCAGGGTCTGCAGGAAACATCGGTAACACTCGCTAAAACTTTAGCGTGGTGCCGTACGGATTTTTTTGACAAAGTAAATCCTGGAACCCTGAAATGGTCGCAGCCGAAACCTTCGTCGCCGAGCTGGACACCAAGAACCAGGCCTCGGTCCAACGCGTCGTGGACGCCCTTTCGGCCGCCCTGGCGACCGAGGGGGTCGAGGTGGCTGATGCGCTGCGCTTCGCGGTCAAGGCCACGATCGAATCGGCGGAGGTGGCCGCTCTCTGGATCACCGACTGCGACGACCTGGAGATGAAGCTGTCGCTGGCGGAGCAATGCGGCGACAGCGCTCGCCAGTGCCGCAAGCTGTCGGAGCGCCTCGTGGCGCTGGGCGTATCCGGATACGATCCGCGCGCCGGCGGCTATTCGAAGCTGTTCGCGTTCCTGCGTTCGTTGCAGACGACCGAGGAGCGGGCGTCGGCCGGATACGTCACCGGCCGGGCGCTGTCGATGGCGCGCCTCGGGGCGCTGTCCGGGTTCTGCGAGCGCAAGGGCGACGCCGACAGCGCGCGCCTGCTCGGCGTCGAGATCATGACGCAGGAACGGCGCTACTACGAACAGGGCAAGGCGATGCTGGTCGCCGCGGTCGCGAGCGAGGAGAGCCAGGCCCGGGCCCGGCGCGCGGCGTATCGCACCCTCGAGCTGGCGGGCGAGACGGTCGAGCCCTTGCAGCTCCGGAAGGCGCTGGGCAAGCGCCGCTAGCGCCTTCGCTCACGGTATAGTCGAAAGACATGGCGACGGAGGGGCAGCCGAGCGCGCCCTCGGCCTTTGGCCGCTACACGCTTCTCGAACGGCTCGCCGTAGGCGGCATGGCCGAGGTGTTTCGCGCCAAGATCACGTCGTCGCACGGCTTCGAGAAGATCCTGGTCGTCAAACGGATCCTTCCCCACCTGGCCGCCGATCCGAACTTCGTCTCGATGTTCATCGACGAGGCGAAGCTGACTGCGCAGCTGACGCACCCGAAGATCGTCCAGGTGCTGGACTTCGGCGAGGTACGCGGCCAGTACTTCACGGCGCTCGAGTACATCGACGGCTTCGACGCCCTGGGCCTGCTGCGCGTCGCCGCCCAGAAGCGGGTCCACGTGCCGCGCCCGCTCGCGGTGTTCATCGTCAGCGACGTGCTGGAGGCGCTCGACTACGCGCACAACGCGCGCGACATGGAGGGCAAGGCGATGCAGATCGTGCATCGCGACATCTCGCCCTCGAACATCTTCATCTCGAAGCGCGGCGACGTGAAGCTGGGCGACTTCGGCATCGCCCACGCGCAGCGCCGCGAATCGAAGACTCAGGCCGGGACGCTGAAGGGCAAGTACGGCTACATGTCCCCCGAGCAGGTGGTGGGCAAGCCGATCGACGCGCGCAGCGATCTGTTCGCGGTCGGCGTCGTGCTGGCGGAGCTGCTGACGGGGCGGCGTCTGTTCTCGGCGCCCGCCGATCTCGACGTCCTGCTCAAGGTGCGTGACGTGAAGCTCGATCGGCTGGACAAGTACGGCGCCGATCTGCCGAAGCCGCTGGACAAGATCGTTCGGCGCTCGCTGCGAAAGCAGCCGCGTGACCGTTTCGCCAGCGCGGCGGAATTTCGCGACGAGCTGGCCGACTATCTGTTCTCGATCGGGCAGCGGATCGGACCGGCCGACCTGCGCGCGTTCACCGGCACGCTGTTCGACACCAGCCCCGACGCGGCGGCGCGCCTGCTGCAGGAGGCGCGCCGGATGGAGACGCCGAAGGCCGCCGCCAAGGCCGGGGCGGAGCAGGCCACCGCCGGCGGGCCTGGCGGTCGTGCCTTCCCTGCCGCCGCTTCGGGCGGATCCGCGGGCGCGCGCGCGACGGGCCCCCAGGTGCCCACGCGGGTTTCCGATCTGGTTTCGGACGCGCCGACCGCCGAGACAGCGGCGGGGGTGAGCCCGGGGAGCTGGCCGGAAGAAGGCAGCGATCGGTCGTCGGCGCCCGGCTTCACGCCCGTGTCGCGGCCGGGCGAGCCGTCGCGCGCCATACCGCCGGCCCGTTCGCGCACCGGCGGTCGGCCGGCCACGCACAGCGACGTCGGCAAGTTCGTGTCGGCGGCGCCCAAGCGCCCGCCCGACAGCGCCGGCGACGTCAGCATCATCACGCCGATGCGGTTGTTCTGCGATCTCGCGCTGGCGGGCGAGACCGGTCTTCTCCACTTCGAGCTGGGCGCGACCGTCAAGGAGATCTTCCTGGTCGGCGGCGCGCCCGAATCGGTCAGCTCGAGCAACGCCAACGAGCGCTTCGGCGAGTACCTGCTCGGCAAGCAGGTGCTCGGGCCGGCGGACCTGGAGCTGGCGCTCAGCATGCTGCCCCACTACAACGGCAAGCTCGGCGACACGCTGGTGGCGCTCGGCCTGCTGCGTCCGCTCGACGTGTTCCGCCTGCTGTCCGAGCAGGTGCGGGACCGGGTCATCGACGTCTTCGGCTGGACGGAGGGGACGTTCGCCTTCTACCGCGGCGTCACCAACCGGCAGGAAAACTTCCCGCTCGGCCTCGACACCTTCGAGATCCTCGGGGCGAGCGTCGTCAGCCTCGGGTACGAGCAGCTGGTGCAGCGGTTCGATCCGATGCTCGATTACCGGCCGGTGGCGACGGGACGCGGCCGCGTCGAGCCCGAGACGTTTCGGATCGGCCCGACCCCGCGCGACGTGCTCAACCTGCTCGACGGCGAGCGCACGCTCCGCGACTGGATGAATCAGTTCACCGATCGCGAGGAGCTGCTCACCTTCCTCCGTTCGCTCTACCTGCTGGTCGAGACCGACCTCGCCGAGCTCGACTGAACGCCGTCAGTGGCCGAGCAGCAGCTTGCCGATGGTGACGACGGCGCCGACGACGAGCATGAAGATGCCGAGCAGCGTCCGCAAGCGGACCTTCGGCGCTGGCGGCAGGATGATGCTCCGGTAAGCGAGCCGCCGGCCCGTCCCGTGAGACACCACGTGGGCGCCGGTGCCGGTGCCGGTGCCCGGGCGCGTCCCGCCCGCGAAGTATGTCGCCGAAGGGCGATCATCCAGCACCTCCACCCGCTTGATGGGCGGCAGCTCGCTGAAAAGATCGTCGAGCAGATCGGGGATCGCCCCTTCCGGCAGCGGCACCTCCACGAGGAACTGGTCGAGCGCGTCGGCGAAAGCGGCCGCCGACTCGTATCGGTCGGCGGGCTCGCGGGCGAGCGCGCGCGCGACGATCGCGTCCAGCTTGGCGGGGATGCCATCGCGGCGGCGCGATGGCTCGGCGATCGGCTGGGTCAGCACGTTGCGCAGCGTCTCGTCCTCGTTGTCGGTGGCGAACAGGCGCTGGCCCGCCACCATCTCCCAGAGCGCGACGCCCAGCGAAAAGATGTCCGATCGGTGATCGACCGCCGTGCCGCGCACCAGCTCCGGCGACAGATACGACAGCTTCCCCGCCAGCCGGGGCGGGTTGCCGTCGGCCGCGGACCCGCGCGCCACCTCCACCGCCCGGGCGATGCCGAAGTCGAGGATCTTCACGCCGCCCGATTCCAGCAACATGATGTTCGACGGGGTGACGTCGCGATGGACGATCCCGCCCGGCGATCCGTCGGGCAGGACCAGCGTGTGAGCGTGGTGAAGCGCGCGCGCGATCTCGCGCGCCACGAACACCGCGACCGACGGCGGCATCGCGCCCTTGCGCGCCCGGATGGCGCGCATGATCGTCGACAGGTCGCGGCCGCTCAGGTACTCCATCACCATGAAGTACGCGCCGTCGATCTGACCGAAGTCGTAGACCTGGACGATGTTCGGGTGATGTAGCAGCGCGGTGATTCGCGCCTCCTCGCAGAACGCCTGCACGAACTTCGGCGAATCGGATTTGTCGGGGCGGATCCGCTTGACGACGAACACCCGATCGAACCCCTTGAGGCCGGGCGCGGAGGCCCGGAACACCTCCGCCATGCCGCCCTTGCCGATCAGCTCGAGCAGCTGGTAGCGGCCGAAGGGGCCGCCCCCGGGCGGCGGAGCGGGCGTCGTGATGGGCGCCTTGTCGATCGACGCCATCTCTCACCCGTCGATAGGTATGTGAAAAATAGCTATTTTCAAAATGTTTATCCGCAGATGCGGCGCGGATTGCCGCACAGCACAAACATCGGTGGCGCGGCGGGACCACTTGAGGGTGGCAGTGGCAGCTCAGCCGCCGTGTGTATAATCGCGCGCCTCCTGACCCCAGACCGGAGACCGCCCATGACCCGTCTCGCCAGCGCCGCCCTGCTCGTGCTCTCCGGTTTTGCATCGGTCGCCCGCGCGGCCGACCCGGAGCCGTCGCCGCCTGCCGCGATGCCGCAACCGACCGAGACCGCGGCGCCCCCGCCGGCGGAGGGCGCGGCGCCTGGCGCCGCCGGCCCCGTCGTGCCGGCCGGCGCGCTCGCCGAGGAGGCCCCGCTGCAGCGGCCCGCCGATCTCTCCTACGGCGTCGCGGCGCGGCTGCGCTGGATCTCGGTGCCGTCCTGGATGCTGAACCTGTTCACGAAGAAGAACGTGCCGCTGTCGAGCTGGGGAACCGGGCTGGAGTTTTTCCGGCGGAAGGCGAACTTCGACCTCATCGGGTCGCTCAACTACCAGAACATGTCGCCCCCTGACGGCAACTGGCTCGGGAAGGGCCACTCCGCGGACATCGACACCGATTACGTCCAGTTCCAGGACCTGGCGCTTTGGAGCGCCGACATCTCGTTCGTCTGGCACACGGTGTTCAACGAGTGGTTCGGCATGCACTACGGCGCGGGGATCGGCGTTGCCTACGTTCACGGAACGATCTGGCGCACCAGCAATGGGGTGCCTCGCAACCCCGACGGAACGCCGGGTACCGGTCCCAACGCTTGCACGGAGCAAAACGCTGGCGACATCACGAAGTGTTATCCGAAGGGGGCGACGCCCAACGGCTCCGGGGGCCTGAACTTGCCTCCGTCAGTTCTGACGCCCGGTCCTGACGACCAAGCGAACCCGCACCGCTTCGCCGATCCGAACAAGCCGTCGGTGCTGCCGATCGTCAACGTCCTGATCGGCGTCGACTTCCGCCTGCCCCAGGTGCGCGGCTGGGAGGCCAAGATCGAAGGCGGCTTCTACGACGCGTTCTTCCTGGGCGGCGCCGTCGGCTACACGTTCTGAGACAGCGGCGCCCGATCAGGGGCGCTCGTCGTGGCCTTCGGCGACGTCCTGGACGAAGCGCGCGAATTCGCGTTCCAGCCGCGGCAGCAGCAGCACCAGCTTCGCTTGCTGCACCGGCGTCAGCACCTTCCGCAGCTCCTTGATTCGCTCGTCCTTGGAGGCGATGCGCTTCTGACGGTTGGCGAGCATCCGGTTGATCGCGACGTTCAGCTTCGCGTCGTCGGGCTTCGGGGCGGCGAGCAAGGTCTTGATCTCCTGCGTGATGTCCCGCCGCTCGGCCGTCAGCGCGCGCTCCTCGTCGTCGTACTTGGCGAGGATGGGAAACAGCCGCGCCGACGCGTTCTCGTCCAGTTTCAGCTCCTCGACGATCCGCCAGGCGCGCAGCGAGCGCATCCGGTCCAGCACCTCCGTGCGGAGCTGGTCCGGCGACCGCTTGTCGCCGGACGGCGCGGCGGCCGGAGGCGGCGGGCGCCGCTGCGCCTGCGCGAGCGTGACGCCGGGAACGCAGGCGACCAGCGCGAACAGCGACGCCGCGGCAGCCGTTCTAACGGCGGCCGATCTCACAACGATGCCCCGGCGAGCGAGCGCTCGACCCGCAACAACGCCGGTCCGTCCAGATCGGCGAGCTGGTCGCTGATGCCCTCGTCGTCGGGCACCGGATCGGCATCTTGCGAATCCCCACCGGCAGCCAGCGCCGCGACGTTCGCCGGCGCGCGCGCGCGCAGCCGATCGAGCAACCGTCGCAGCGCCGATTCGTCCAGATCGGCCACGTCCACCGCCTCGGTCGTGGCCTCGTCCTCGAACGATCCCACCGCCGCCGCGGTCGGGCGCGCCGCCGGCCCCGTCCCCGACCCGACGCCCGACGGCGTGACACGCCCGTGGTTCACGACCAGCACGAAGGCGGCCGCCGCCGCGAAGACGGTTGCGAAGCTCGTCACGCGCAGCCGGCGCCGTGCCCGCTTGCGGTCATCCAGCGCGGCCGACGCCGCGCCGGTGGTGCGCGCCGCCAGGTCGTCCCAGAAACGATCGGAGACGGCGACCGGGGGCGTGTCGGCCCGCAGCGCCGCCGCCACGCGCGGCGCATCGCGCAGCTCGGTCAGGGTGCGGAAGCAGGTGACGCACGAACCGACGTGCGCGGCCAGCGCGGCGTCCGCCATCACGTCGCCGCCCTCCACCGCGCGCTCCCAGACCTGCCGGCATACCGGCGTCATCTCGTCGCCCGTCATTTTATCTTCCCGCGCTGGGCGCCCCCGCCGTCCGCAGGCGACAGCGTGCCGCGCAGCTTGCGAACAGCGTAGTGGAAATTGACCTTGGCCGCGCCCTCGCTGATCCCGAGCGCCTCGCCGATGTCGCGGAACGGCAGATCCTCGTAGATGCGCAGCTCCAGCGTCATGCGCTGCTTGGTCGGCAGCCCGTTGACGGCCGCCCGCAGCGCCGTCGCCTGCTCCGCCGCTTCCAACCGGTCGAGCGCCGCCGAAGGCGTGCCGGCGCGATCGTCGCCGAAGCTCTCCAGCTCGCCGTCGTCGGCGACGAAGCGCGCGTGATCCCGAATGTGATTGAGCGCCAAGTGCGCCCCGATCCGCAGGAGCCACGACCGGAACACGCCGGCGTCGCGCAGATCGGACAGCTTGCCCATCGCGCGCACGAACGACCGCTGGACCAGATCCGCCGCCTCGTCGGTGTCGCGCACGTAACGCAGGCAGAGCGCGAAGAGCGCGCGCTGATGGCGGCGTACCAGCCGGTCGAGCGCCGCCCGATCGCCGCCCTGCGCCCGCTTGACCAGCACGTCGTCGGGCGTCTCGTCGGACTCTGCCATGCGAACCAGCGCCAGGCGGGGTGCGGTCAGAGTCGAGGTGGGCATTCGTGGAACCCGTCGGGGTAGACCCACCCGAGACGGGGGCGGTTAGGCGGAGGACCCGCCCACCTTTGCGTCCTTTGCCGACAGGTTGTCCTCGAGGCTCTGTACCGTCGAACGGAGCGCCGACACCTCCTCCTGTGTCGCCAGGCCGAACAGGCCGGCCGCGAATCGGCTGGCCCGGTCCAGCTCCGCCTTGATCGTTCCGCCCAGACCGACCGCCTTCATCGCGACGTTCATGACGCGGGGATCCCCCATGACGCGCGACAGCCGCGGATCGCTCATGAGGCGCATCGCCCGCCCGAGCACCGCGTCCTTGACCGAGTCGAGCATCGACATCGTCATTTTGTGCCACGCAGGCGCTCTTGCGTCAACGCGGCCTGCGCGCCATGCTCTGCTCGTGCTCGCCCGCGTCGGTGATTCATCTGTTCGCAGCAGCTTTCCGTTCCCGGCGTTCGTCGCGGGCACGTTCCTGTTCGGGTGGCTGCTGGGCCTCGCGATGGTCCTGAAGCTGTGGCATCTGGCCCACGCGCCGCGTTGGTTCGTGGTCAGCGGCATCGGCTACGTCACATTGATGCTGCCGCCCACCATCACCGGATTCGCGCTGGCGTGGTGCGCGGGCCGACTGGCCGCGCGCGGCTGGGGACCGGCGTCGCTCGGGCTGGCGGGCGCGGGTGCCGCCGGCCTGGTGGCCGGTTTCCTCGTGCTCTGATCCGGCGGGCCGCGTCGTCATGAGCTCCTCTGCGCCCGTCGCCGACCACAAGGCCCGCGCCCCATCGGCGGGCTCGGTGCGCGTTGCGCTGGTGACCGCGTCGGACAGCCGCACGCCGGAGACGAACGACGGCGGCAAGCTGCTGCGCCGGCTGATCGAGGAGGCGGGCTTCCAGGTGACGTCGGACAGCCTGCTCGTCGAGGATCCCGAGGCGCTGCGCGACGCGGTCGCCCGGTTGGCCGCCGATAGCGACGCGGTGATCGTCACCGGCGGCACGGGCATCGCCCCGCGCGATCGGACACCCGACACAGTCGGCGCGCTGTTCGATCGCCGCCTGCCCGGCTTCGGCGAGCTGTTCCGCCTGCTGTCGTTCCAGGAAATCGGACCGGCCGCGATGCTGTCGCGCGCCGACGCCGGCGTCGTCGGCGGCGCGCTGGTGTTCCTGCTTCCGGGCTCGCCCGCAGCGGTCGAGCTGGCGGTGAAGAAGCTGATCGCGCCCGAGCTCGCGCACGCGGTCGGTCAGCTGCGCCGGGGAAACGCGGCCCACGGCCACCACGATCATCACCACCATCATCATCATGGGCGCTGAAGCCGCGGTCGGCATCGAACCGGCGACATTGGTCGATCCCCAGGGGCGGATGGTCGACTACCTGCGCGTCTCCGTGACGGATCGCTGCAACTACGGCTGCAGCTACTGCATCCCCGACGACGGCGTCGCGCACGCCGATCGCGCGGACGTGCTGACCTTCGAGGAGATCGCGGCGCTGGTGCGGGTGTTCGCGTCGCTTGGCGTGCGCCGCGTCCGCCTGACGGGCGGCGAGCCGACGGTGCGCCGCGACCTAGCGACGCTGGTGCGCCTGCTGCGCGCGATCCCCGGAATCGACGAGATCGCGCTGTCGACCAACGGACATCGGCTCGCCGAGCTGGCGGCGCCGCTGCGCGCGGCGGGCGTCGACCGGATCAACGTCAGCCTCGACTCGCTGGACGCCGAGCGCTTCCGGCGCATCACGCGCCGGGGTGATCTTTCGCGCGTGATCGCGGGCATCGAGGCGGCGCGCGACGCCGGCTTCCCCTCGATCAAGCTGAACACCGTCGCGCTGGCCGGCGTCAACGACGACGAATTCGATGGCATCGCGGCCTGGGCGTGGGCGCGCGGCATCGTGCCGCGCTTCATCGAGGAGATGCCGATGGCCGGCGGGCGCTCTTACGACGCCGGCGCGCATGCCGTCTCGGCGGCAGAGATCCGGAGGCGCGTCGCGGCCGCCTGGCCGGACGCGCGCGTGATCGCGGACGACGGCGAGGGCGGAGTCGCGAGCCCGGCGCGCGGGGGCGGCCCGGCCCGCTATTTCCGGCTGGAGCGCGGCGGCGGCACCGACGCGGGCGAGGCGCCGCGCCGCTTCGGCGTC
>DATFXS010000443.1:0-2639 GCA_035315605.1 Polyangia bacterium | reverse complement strand
CAGCTACGACTACAACCTGGTCAGCGTCTATCCGCTGCTGCTGCTGCTGTTCTTTCGGGCGCAGCGGACGAACCGCTGGGCGCTGCTGGTGTTCGGGCTGTTCGCGATCGCCGGCGACCGGCGGCTGTTCGCCATCAAGGGCGCGCACATCCTGACCCCGTCTCTGCACCTGACCCTGGAGCTGGCGTTCCTTTTGATGGCGGCGCTGGTCGTCGGGCGGCCCGACGACAACCCCGCGTCCGCCGCGCAGCCGCAACCGGCCGACTAGTTGGTTCTAAGCGGAGCGCCGCCGGCAGGTCGACCTGAGTCTGACGCGCGCACCGACTCTGATCGGCGGCTTCCGGGCGGAGCGAGGCGTTGCTCTTCGGCGGAGCGGGAGGGACGGCTGTTCGGTCGGCCGTAGCGTAGGCGGCCGCTTGGATCGTTGCGGCCGACGGGATTCCGAGCTTGCTCGCGGAGGCCGACCGAACAGCCGTCCCTCCCGCCCTCGCCGAAGGGCTCAGCGAGCGGAGGCACTAGTTGCCGCGGTCGTAGCCGAGGTTCGGGGCCAGCCAGCGTTCCGCCTCGAGGATCGGCATGCCCTTGCGGCGGGCGTAGTCCTCGACCTGGTCGCGGCCGATGCGGCCGATGTTGAAGTAGCGGGCCTTCGGGTGCGCCAGGTAGATGCCGCTGACGGAGGCGGCGGGCGTCATCGCGAAGCTCTCGGTCAGGTCGATGCCGACGCCGCGCGCGCCCAGCAGGTCGAACAGCTTCGCCTTCTCGGTGTGGTCCGGGCACGCCGGGTAGCCGAAGGCGGGGCGGATGCCGCGGTACTTCTCGTCGATCAGATCGTCGTTCGAGAGGTCCTCGCCGGCGCCGTAGCCCCAGTCGCGGCGCGCGCGCTGGTGCAGGTATTCGGCGAACGCTTCGGCCAGGCGGTCGGCCAGCGCCTTGACGATGATGGCGCTGTAATCGTCCAGCGACTTCTCGTAGGCGGCGGCCAGCTCGGCGGCGCCGAGACCGGCCGTGACAGCGAACGCGCCCACGTGATCGCGCAGCGGCGAGCCGACCGGGGCGACGAAATCGGCCAGCGAGTAACAGGGGCCGTCGGCCTTGTCGCTGGCCGGATCCTTGGCCTGCTGCTGGCGGAGCATGTTGAAGCGCAGCTTCTCCTTCGCGCGCGCGGCGTCGGCGTAAAGGACGATGTCGTTGCCGTCGGCGGCCGCCGGCCAGAAGCCGTAGACGCCGCGGGCGCGCAGCTTGCCGCCTGAGATGATGTCGTCGAGCAGCTTGCGGGCGTTGGCGTACAGCTCGCGCGCCGCCGCCCCTTGCTGGGGGTGGTCGAGGATCGCCGGGAAGCGCCCGCGCAGCTCCCAGGCCGTGAAGAAGAAGGTCCAGTCGATGTAGCGCGCCAGCTCGGCGAGGGGCGCGTCGACCTGCGCCGCGCCCAGGAACGCGGGCGCGGGGAGGTCCTCGGCGCGGAAATCGGGGACGAAGCGGCGCGCGTTCGCCTCGGCCAGCGACAGCAGCGGTTTTTGCCGCTTGTGCGCGTGCAGCTCGCGCAGCTCGTCCTGCTCCTTGCGATTGGCGACGTCGAACGCCCCGCGCGTCTCGCGATTGACCAGCTTCGAGACGACGCCGACCGCGCGCGAGGCGTCCAGCACGTGCACGGTCGGCTTCGAGAACGCGGGCGCGATCTTGACGGCGGTGTGCTGGCGGCTGGTCGTGGCGCCGCCGATCAGCAGCGGCACGTCGAAGCCTTGCCGCTCCATCTCGGACGCGACGTGCACCATCTCGTCGAGCGACGGCGTGATCAGGCCGGACAGGCCGATCAGATCCGCCTTCTCGCGCTTGGCGGTCTCCAGGATCTTCTCGCACGGCACCATCACGCCGAGGTCGACGACCTCGTAGTTGTTGCAGCCCAGCACGACGCCGACGATGTTTTTGCCGATGTCGTGGACGTCGCCCTTGACGGTCGCCATCACGATCTTGCCCTGCGACTGCGCGCCGCCCGCCTTCTCCGCCTCCATGAACGGCAACAGGTAGGCGACCGCGCGCTTCATGGCGCGCGCGCTCTTGACCACCTGGGGCAGGAACATCTTGCCGGCGCCGAACAGGTCGCCGACGATCTTCATGCCGTCCATCAGCGGCCCCTCGATGATCGAGAGCGGGCGCGGATATTTCTGGCGCGCCTCCTCGACGTCGGCCTCGATGAAGTCGACCGTCCCCGACACCAGCGCGTGCGACAGCCGCTCCTCGACGGACTTCGCCCGCCAGGCGAGGTCGATCTCCTTCTTCTTTCCCGAGCCCTTCACCCGCTCCGCCATCTCCAGCAGCCGCTCGGTCGCGTCGGGGCGTCGGTTCAGGATCACGTCCTCGACCCGCTCGCGCAGCTCGGGTTCGATCTCCTCGTAGACGGCCAGCTGGCCGGCGTTGACGATCCCCATGTCCATGCCCGCCTTGATGGCGTGGTACAGGAACGCCGCGTGCATCGCCTCGCGGACGACGTTGTTGCCGCGGAACGAGAACGACAGGTTCGACACGCCGCCCGAGATCCGCACGCCCGGGCAGGTCGCCTTGATGATGCGCGTCGCCTCGATGTAGTTCTTGCCGTACTCGTTGTGCTCCTCGATGCCGGTGGCGATGGCGAGGATGTTCGG
>DATFXS010000442.1:0-9122 GCA_035315605.1 Polyangia bacterium | reverse complement strand
CCGCCGTTGCAGTATCGTGCACAGCGGGGACGTCGAGAAGATGGTCAAGAACGTTGGGAATGCGGAACACTATCGGTGGGGTGAGATCTGCGATGGCTGGCGGTTGGTGAACGGCTCGGACCTGAGCGTGGTCCAGGAGCGCATTCCGCCGAGCGCCGGCGAGGTGAGGCATTACCACCAGCGCGCCCGCCAATGTTTCTTCGTCCTGAGCGGGCAGCTGGACATCGAGGTGGGCGAACAGAAGGTCCGTGTCTCATCGGGTGATGCACTGGAAGTCGCGCCCGGCGAACCTCATCGCGTCCGCAACGTGGGCGATGCCGATGCGACCTTCCTCGTGGTCTCGGCGCCCACGACGCTAGGTGACCGCATCAATCTAGAATGAGCCCGAAGGAAGGGTTGGCCTTCGTCATGCGGCACGGCGTCGTGCTGCAGGCCGCCCGAGGGCCGGTGCCGAGCCTCGCCGAGGCGGTCGTAGGCGGCCCGATTCGGGGCAGTTGGTGGGGCCACCCGAAGGGTCACGAGATCTTCCGCCTCGCCGATTCGATCTCTGAGAGTGACGAGGTGCTGGTTTGTAGGCTGGTGGAGGGGAAGGTCACGTATGTCCATCGGCGGTTGTGGCCCGCGCTCGTGAGACTTGCGGCCCGGTTTCAGAAGGGACGATTGTCCAAGATTTGGAACGAACACACTCGAACCGGCGCCCACCGCGCCCGCGCCATTGCATTTCCAGAGTGGGTACCCCGTGAGGTCTTGCAGGAGGCGCGACGCTTGTCGATGATCGAAGCGGAGCACGTCTTGGCGCCGTGGATGTCGCTGGGACGTGCCCGGGCGAACATGGAGCGCTTCAAAGCCAAGCTGGAACCGGTGCCGCACGGCGGGCAGTTCGTCGTTGTTCCGGCCAAGGTCGCCGCCGACGCCGGCCTGAAGTACGGCGCGCGCGTGCGGGGGACGGTCAACGGCGCGGCCTACCGGAGCTCGCTGATGAAATACAGCGGGGTCTTCCACCTGGGGATCCACAAGGCGACGCTGGCGGCGGCCGGTGTGGCGAGCGGCGCGCGGGTCACCGTGACGATCGAGCTCGACGACCAGCCGCTGCCGACCGACGTCGTGCCGCGCGATCTCGACAAGGCGATCGCCGCCCGCGCCGGCGCGCGCGCCGCCTGGGCCAAGCTGTCGCCCGCCCACAAGCGCGAGCACGTCAAGCACGTCATCGAGGCCAAGAAGCCCGAGACGCGGGCCCGCCGGATCGCCGCCACGATCGCCGCATTGACTTCTTGATATCTGACGATATCCTTGGGATATGCCAAGGAAGCCGCCGATCGAGAGCGCGCTGTTCGTCCGCTTGCCTGCGGACGCGGCCGAGAAGCTGGACCGCGCCGCCGACGCCCTTCGAATGCGGAAGAAGGACATCGTCGCCGGCCTGGTGTCGAAGCACCTCGGCGGGCCGACACGCGCCGTCGGCTCGTATTCGTTCCAGCCCTACGAATCGGCTGAGCCACCCGAGGTCATGGACCCGGAGCAGGCGGCGGACTTCCTTCAGATCGAAGCGGCGACGGTGATCGAGATGGCGGAGGCGGGCAAGCTGCCCGGCCGGAAGCTCGGCAAGCACTGGCGGTTCTCGCGGGCGGCGCTGGTGGCGTGGCTGTCGGGCCCGGAGAAGCGATGATCAGATATCACAGAGATATCATTCCCACGGTCGTCGAGCAGACGCACCGGGGCGAGCGCGGGTGGGATCTGTTCTCGCGCCTGCTCAAGGATCGGATCGTGTTCCTCGGCGCGCCGATCGACGACGGCGTCGCGAACATCGTGATCGCCCAGCTCCTCTTCCTCGAATCCGAAGATCCCGACAAGGACGTCATGATGTACGTGAACTCGCCGGGCGGCGAGGTCTCCGCCGGACTCGCCATCTACGACACCATGCAGTCGCTCCGCTGCCCGATCGCCACCTATTGCATCGGCCAGGCCGCGTCGATGGCCAGCCTGCTGCTCGCGTCGGGCGCGAAGGGCAGGCGCAACGCGCTACCACACGCGCGCGTGATGATCCATCAGCCGCTGGCGGGCCTGCAGGGCCCGGCCACCGACATCGAGATCCACGCGCGGGAGATCTTGAAGGCGCGCGATACGCTGAACGCGCTCTACGCGCATCACACCGGCCAGCCAGCCGACCGGATCCGGCGCGACACCGAACGCGACAACTTCATGTCCGCGTCGGAGGCCCGGGACTACGGCCTCATCGACGCGGTGTTGCAGCGTTGATCGAACGCTAGCCGTTCGCCTTGGCGAAGGTGCCCATGAAGTCGGCCAGCGCCTTGGCGCCGGCGACCGGCATCGCGTTGTACATCGAGGCCCGGATGCCGCCGACGGTGCGGTAGCCCTTCAGCGCCACCATGCCGTTCTTGGACGCTTCCTTCACGAACTTGTCGGTCAGCTCTTCGCTCGGCAGCAGGAAGGTCAGGTTCATGTGGCTGCGGGCCGCCTTGTCGGCGACGGTGCCCTTGTAGAAGCCGCCGGACGCGTCGACCGCGCCGTAGACCAGCGCCGCCTTCTCGGCGTTGCGCTTCTCTACCGCTGCCAGGCCGCCCTGCCCCTCCAACCACTTGAACGTCTCGAGCAGGAAGTAGACGCCGAACGTCGGCGGCGTGTTGAGGCAGCTCTTCGCCTCGGCCAGCGCCTTGAAGCTCCAGATCTTCGGAACGCTCTTGCCGATGCGGTCGTACAGATCCTTGCGCACGATCGTCAGCACCACGCCCGCCGGGCCGAGGTTCTTCTGGGCGCCCGCGTAGACCAGCGCCGTCCGCGCGATCGGGTGCGGCCGCGACATCATCTCGCTGCTCGAATCGACGACCAGGTTCGGGTGCTCGGGCCATTCGACCAGCCGGTGGCCGTGAACCGTCTCGTTCGAGCAGACATGCAGATAGGCCGCGCCCGGATCGGCCGTCCAGCCGGTGGGCGGGCGGTCGAAGTTCGTGTTCTCGCTGGACGCGATGACGCGGATCTTCTCGCCGTACGCGCCCTGCGCCGACCCCGCCGCCTTCTTCGACCATTCCCCGCTGACCACGTAGTCGGCGGTGCCGTTCAGGAAGTTCATCGGGATCGTGTTGAACAGCTGCGTCGCCCCACCCTGCAAGAACAGGATGTCGTGCGTGTCGGGAACCGACAGCAGCGACTTGCAGCGCGCGATCGCCTCGTCCAGCACGCCGTCGAACTCCTTGCCGCGGTGCGAGCACTCGGCGATGCCGAACCCTTTGCCCTGGAAATCGACGAGGGCCTTGGCGGACGCTTCCAGGACCTCGGCCGGCAGCATGGCCGGCCCTGCGCTGAAGTTGAATACGCGGTTGCTCATGCCGCCTTGTTACCGCCCGGCGGCCCCGAGTTCAAGCGACTTCGGCAACGCGTCCGCGGGCGCGAACGTTTCAGGAGATGACTGCCGTGCCCCAGCCGTCGTACTCGACGCCCAGGCTCGCGCTGAACCCCTCCAGCGCCCCGGTCAGCTCGGAGATCTCATCGAGATCGAGCAGCGCGGGTTTCGCCAGTACGAGCCGCTCGCCCTCCCCGCTGATCGTGCGAAATCCATCGCTTTCGAGCTGGCTTGCGATCTCGCGGAGCGCGGCTTCCGGTCCGATGAAGACGTGCTCGAGCATGTGCGGCTTCTCGGGGTTACTCCCCGCCTTGACCAGTGCGCCGATCACCTGCCGATTTGCGATGGACCGCCAGTGCGCCCGCGATGGGCGCACCTTCGCGTCGAAGAAATCCCAGCCCGCGCTTTCGCGCAGCTCCACCCGCTCGCCTCCGCGCGCCCCGACCCGAGGAGCGACGACGTCAGCGAATGCGGCCGTGTCCTCGACCTGGAAGACGAACTCGCGCAGGCCGCCGTAGGTCATGCATCCGACCAGGCGGCAATCGACGCCAGCGTCGGTGAGACCGCGCACGAGGTCATCCTCGAACGCCGCCAGCATGTCCATCTTCTCCTTCGCTGGCAGACCGTCGGCCCGGACGGCGGCCGGATCGACGAACATCACGACCCGGCGGCAATTGCCGTGGCCGCGATGCTGCTCCTCCTTCGCAGCCGCGACGTCGAATCGAATGAACGCCCGCTGCCCCTGTCCGTACCGGTACGAATACACGTCCCAGCTGTTGCCCGCGACGACAACTGTCTTCTTCCCTTTGCCGAACCAGCCCACGAGGCTTTCAGCCGGCGCGCAGGATGTAAAGCAGCGGACCGTCGGGAGACAGGGTCAGCTTTGTCATGGCTTGCCCCATTTTAACACCACGACCCGTACCGGCTGCTGGGCGGCCGAGGTCGCCGATTTGGCGACGGAAACCGCTCCCCTTAATATCAATCGATGGCACGAGCGCCGCGGTCGTCGGCCGATTTCGCCCAGCTTCCCACCGAGGCCGCCCATCCGCGCGCCGCGAAGCTGGACTCGATGGAGCCCGAGGCGATCGCCGCCTTGATGCTGGGCGAAGAGGCGAAGGCGGTGCGCGCCGCCCAGGCGCGCGCCGACGCGATCGGCGCCGCCGCGCGCCTGATCGCCGATCGTCTGGCCGCCGGCGGCCGGCTGGTCTACGTCGGCGCGGGCACCTCCGGGCGACTCGGCACGCTGGACGCGGTCGAGTGCGTGCCGACGTTCGGCGTTCCGCCCTCGCGCCTCGTGCCGATCATCGCCGGCGGGCCCTCGGCGCTCACGCGCTCGGTCGAGGGCGCCGAGGACAACATGCGCGACGGCGAGCAGCGAATGCGGCGCGCGGCGGTCGGCCCCGCCGATGTCGTCTGCTGCATCGCCGCCTCCGGGACGACGCCGTTCGTGCGCGCCGCGCTCGAGTACGCGCGCTTCCGCCGGGCCGCCACGATCCTGGTGACCTGCGCCGGCAACCCGCCGACCAACGGGCAGCGCACCGCCGACATCGTCATCGCGCTCGACACCGGACCCGAGGTGATCGCCGGCTCGACCCGACTCAAGGCCGGCACCGCCACCAAGGTCGTCCTCAATGCGATGTCGACCGCGGCGTTCGTGCTGCTGGGCAAGACCTACGGCGGCCTGATGGTCGACGTCCGTCCGACCAACGCGAAGCTCTGGGCGCGCGCGATCCGTATCGTGCGCGAGCTGTCCGGCCTCGACGAGACGGCCGCGCGCAAGCTGATCGAGAAGGCCGGCCGCCGCGCGAAGGTCGCGCTGGTCATGCACCACAAGGGCGTCTCGACCGCGCGCGCGACCGAGCTGCTGATCGAGCACAAGGGAAGGCTGCGGGCGATCGTGGGTGACATCGGCGGCGCGCCGGCCAAGGCGGAAGACGCGCGCGACGACGACGGAGGGCGATGACCGTCGATCCGGTCAGCCGGCTGCTCGCCATCCGCGAGCGTTCCCGGCGTGTCGTCATCGGCCTTCTGTCGGGAACCAGCGCCGACGGCACCGACGCCGCGCTGTGCGACATCGCCGGTCACGGCGAGAACACCGGCCTCGTGGCGCGCGCGTTCGTGACGACGCCGTTTCCGCGCCCGCTGCGCGAACGGATCTACCGGCTGGCCCAGGCAGACGCCTCGGAGCTGACCGACCTCGACGTCATGCTGGGCGAGGCGTTCGCCGACGCCGCCCACGCGGTCGCGGCCGCCGCCGGCATCACGATGGCGGAGGTGGATCTGATCGGATCGCACGGTCAGACCGCCGTGCACCATCCGCGCTCGGCGGGGCGGCTGGGCGCGACGCTGCAGATCGGCGAGGCCGCCGTGATCGCCGAGCGGACCGGCTGCCCCGTCATCAGCGACTTCCGCGTCCGCGACGTCGCGGCGGGCGGCGAAGGCGCGCCGCTGGTACCGCTGGTCGATCACCTGTTGTTCCGGAAGCCCGGCCGCCGCCGCGCGCTGCAGAACATCGGCGGCATCGCCAACGTCACCTTGATCGCCGACCGGCTGGAGGATCTGGTCGCGTTCGACAACGGCCCCGGCAACATGCCGCTCGACACCGTCGCGCGCTCGGCGTCGGCGGGGCGCGAGGCGTTCGATCGCGACGGCGCCCGCGCCGCGCGCGGCACGATCGATCCGGGTCTGCTGACCGAGCTGCATCGCCATCCCTACCTGTCGCAGCCGGCGCCCAAGTCGACCGGGCGCGAGGTGTTCGGCAAGGATTTCGTCTATCCACTGCTCGCCCGTTTCGAGGGGCGCATGGACGATCTGCTGGCGACGCTGACCCGGTTTTCCGCCGAGGCGATCGCCCGCAGCTATCGCGAGATGCTGCCCGCGATGCCGGACGAGGTGTACGTGTCGGGCGGCGGCGCGTTGAACCCGACGCTGATGCGCCACCTGACCGAGCTGCTGACGCCGATCCCGGTCGCGTCCACCAGCGGGCTCGGCGTCGATCCCGAGGCCAAAGAGGCGATCGCGTTTGCCGTGCTCGCCAATCAGACGCTGTTCGGCGCGCCGGGCAACATCCCCGCCGTGACCGGCGCGGTCGGGCCGCGCGTGCTCGGCAAGATCTCGCTCTGAAGCCGCGCGCGGACGCTCGCTACATGAACTTGATGTCGTCGATGCGCAGCTCGACGGTGCAGGTGCCCGTGCCGCCCGACGAGTTGACCTGCCATTGCAACCCGACGACCTGCGCCGGCGTCGCGATCGTCGAGCCCGCCGGGTTGTTGAACCCGGAGAACGGCGCCATGAACGTCATCGTCGTCGGCGACATCGGCGGCGCTGCGGCGATCGCGTAGGCCGGGAACCGGTTGCAGTTCGACGCGCAGGTGCCGCCGCTCGGATTGGTCGACGTGCTCGGGCGCTGATCCTGCGTCTGGAGCTGGACCTGCCAGGCGCAGCCGCTCAAGCTTCCCATCGTGAGGGTCGCCGTGAACTGGACGGAGGTGAACGCCGACGCGTTCACGCACGAATCGAACGAGACGCCGCCGCCCGCGTACTGGCCCGCGGTCACCATGAGGTTGAACTTGAGGTTGTTCGCGGTGGTATCGACGGCCGCCGTGCTGGTGGAACCGGTGCCAGCGTACGAATAGACGCCGCCCCCCAGGTTGTGGGCGTCGCACCACTTGCCGCTCGTGGTGTTCCAGTCGGTGGCGGAGAAATCGGTGACGAGCCCGTCGGTCGCCAGCTTGAGCGCGCCGGTGGCGCTGCAGTCGAGCGTGCCGGTCGCCGGACACATGTGCCCGCCGGCGCCGCCCGTGCCGCCGCTCCCTCCGGTGCCGCTGCTCCCAGCGGTGCCGCCAGTGCCGCCGCGACCGCCCGTCGTCCCGGCCGTGCCGCCCGTGCCTGCGGTGCCGCCAGACCCACCGGTTCCTGCCGTTGCTCCCGTCCCTGCCGTGCCGCCGGTCCCCGCCGTGCCGCCGGTGCCCGCCGTGCCACCCGTGCCCGCCGTACCGCCCGTGCCTGCCGTCGCGCCGGTGCCGCCAGTCCCGCCCGTGCCTGCCGTCGCGCCGGTGCCGCCGGTCCCGCCCGTGCCTGTCGTCCCGGCAGTGCCCGTCGTCCCGGCGGTGCCTGTCGTCCCTGCCGTTCCCGTCGTCCCCGCGGTGCCGGTCGTGCCGCCGGTGCCGGTCGTTCCCGCGGTGCCCGTGGTTCCCGCCGTCCCGGTCGTCCCAGCGGTGCCCGTTGTCCCTCCAGTGCCTGTCGTGCCACCGTGCCCTGTCGTCCCTGCGGTGCCGGTCGTCCCCGCGGTTCCCGTCGTCCCCGCCGTTCCCGTGGTGCCGGCCGTGCCGCCGGTGCCGCTGACGGCGCCGACCCCGCCCTCGGTGCCGCCCCGACCTATCGACCCGCCGTTTCCTCCAGCGCCAGCCGGAGCAACGTTTCCACCAACCCCCTCGGGACTGCTTCCGCCATTGCCGAGGGGCGCCATCATCCCGCGGTTGGCGCACGACGCCGCCAGCGCGAAGGCGAGAACCGCCAGCGCCGCAGCAGGTGGGGAGACAGGGGGGCCGAACCGAGACACGCGCACAGTGCTACCAAGCCAATATTCCCCGACGTCGCCGCCGGGATCGAACGAAATGCGAGTGCCGCCCTGCGGCGCCGAAGGTCGAGGTGGCTAGACCTCCGGCACCAGCAAGGAATTTTCGCCCGGAACGCCGGGCGATTTCACGCGGCCTTACTGCGAATAGACCGTGTCGATGTGGAACGTCAGCGACACCGGGGCCGCCAGCGTCCCGCCGTCCGGAGCGCCGCCCGTGCCGATCTGGATGCCGACCTGACGGGTCTGCGTCGGGTCGTAACCACCGGTGGTGGCGTGCGCGCTGGCGTCGAGGGTCAGATCGACCCAGCTGCCCGCGACCAGCGCCGGGCCGCCGGCGGCGCCCCAGCTATAGCTGGCGCCGCTCGCCGCGTAGAACTGCACGTAGCCCGAAGGGACCGATCCCGAATCGAGCATCAGCTTCGCGTGCAGCGTCTTCCCGGTCAGGTCGATCCACGGGTTGACGTTGACGTTGGCGATCACGTTCTGGTTGTAGTCGCTGAAGGTGACCGCCAGCTTGGCGGAGCCAGCGCCCGGGGTGCCGGCCGCCGAGTCCCAGGTGAGCGTCGGCGCCGTGCCGCCGTCGGGCGTCGTCATGCTCGCCGCCCAGCCCTGCAGGGAGTGGTCGAAGGTCGTGTTGAACAGCGGAGGCGCTCCGCCGCCGGACCCGTCCGTGATCGTGTCGATATGGAAGGTCGGGGTGGTCGTCGTGAACGTGCCGCCCTCCGGCTGGGTGCCCGTCAAGAACTGCAGCTGGATCTGGACGACGCTGCCCGGATCGAAGGTCGAGTACATCGTCTTGACGGCCGCCATGTCGACGGTCACCTCGGTCCAGGTCCCGGCCGTCAGCGACACGTACACGTTGTTGTTCTGACCGAACGTGAAGCCGCTCCCCGAGAAGAACTGAACCTGCATGCCGCCCGAGAACCCGGTGCCGGCGCCGCCGGAATCGAGCCGCACCCAGAGGTGCACGGTCTTCCCGGTCAGATCCAGCATCGGGCCGATGGCTCCCGAGTTGACCTGGAGCAGCTGGCCGTAGTTCGTGAACGTGCCACTGACCTTCAGTGATCCGCCGCCCGCCGGACTGCTGACGGTGCTGTCCCAGCCGAACGACGGCGGGGTTCCGCCTTCGATGGCCGCGATGTTGCCGGTGCCGCTCGTGCCGAGCGCCCAGCCCTGGGCGCTGGTGTC
>DATFXS010000441.1:0-2989 GCA_035315605.1 Polyangia bacterium | reverse complement strand
GGCCCGCGAAGCCGGCGAAGCAGACCAGGGCGGTGCTGCCGCCGCTGCCGCCGAAGCCGGAACCGCCGCCGATGCCGAAGCCGAAGATGGAGCCGCCGCCGGCGCCGCCCGCGGCGAAGGCGCCCGCGGAGCCCGCGCAGAAGGAAGCGAAGGCGGAGCCGCCGCCGGAGCCGCCCAAGGCGCAGAAGCCGCCGCGCGAGCCACCGGCCCCGCGCGAGCCAGCCAGCAACGAAAGCCCGCGAGGACGCGCGCGCAATCCGTGGAAAGAGCCGGTTCCGCGCGCCATCAAGCCGTTCCGCGACCGGATCGAGCACGGCACGCACATGTCCCAGAAAGCGCTTCACCCGCTGTACGACTTCGCGCACGCCAATCCCGGCGACCCGCGACCCTGGCTGTTGCTCGGGCGCGCGTACGCCCAGCTCGACTGGTACAGCGACTCCGTCGACCGTTACCTCAAGGCCTATCACGCCGACCCGACCAGTCGCGGCGATCCGCAGATGCTCGCGGATCTGCTGAAGGCCGTCGCGCATCCGACCGCGAATCGCGCCGCCGCGCGCGCCGTCCACGACGTCTACGGCGCCGAGGCGATCCCGGCGCTGGACAAGGCGATCAAGGCCCATGCGGGCGAGCACGACGCCAGCGCCCGCCTGACCAAGCTGCGCGAATCGTTCCCGAAGTGATGGGCGGCCGGATCCATCAGATCGGGCAGCTCCAGGCGGTGTAACCGGATCCACCGTCCGGTGGGTTACTGGTGCAGGAGCAGGTCTGGGGGCCGCCCGGGAAATTGGGATTCTCCACGGGCAAAGCGACCCTGCATCCGACCGGATACCGCTGACCGTCCGGGATTCCACCTCCGTCCCATCCAAAGATCGAAGGAAGCGGCGCGCCGCAACCGGCGTCCGCGCCTGCCGGGAGTGGATCGCAGGTGAAACAGGGGCTCGTCGGCAGCGGCTCGCCGGTCGGGCACGACTGACCGTCCACGGGAACGTCGGTGGCGCCGCCATCCACGGCGCTTGCGTCGTGCTGATCCGGCGCGAGCTGCCTGGTCACGCAACCGGCGTTGGCGGCGATTGCCAAGAGCATTGGCAACGCCGCGGCGACAAATGCGCGTCCGTGCATCATCCGCGTCCCGTCCAACAGGGCCAGCAATCATTAGGCCACGAAACCGCGTCGATTTCTCAAGATGCCGCGCGGATCTGACGTGTTCTTGGCAGAGGTTCAGCCATGGGATTGCGGGGCAGGTTCGCGCTGGCGCTGTGTGTCTCGGTGGGCGGGATCTCGGTGGCGGCGGCGGCGCCGCGCGCGGTGCGGCATCTGACGGGAACGGCCGAGCGCGCGATCCATGCGCAGGGCCCGTGCCGGGGCGGCGTGCGCGTCACCAACGAGGAGATGCAGGAATGGGCGGCGAAGACCGAGCACATTCCGCTGGTCAAGACGACCTTCACGGTCTTCGCGGGCAACCGGCGCGTCGGCAAGCCGGTGGCGCGATTCAAGACCGACCGCGCGGGCCGGTTCGACGTTCGTCTGCCGGAGGGCGATTTCTGCGTGATGGCCGGCGAGCTGGGCGCGGCGGCGCCGGACGCGTCGCCGCTGTCGGCGCCGACGCAGGCCCACGTGGACGCCGAATGTCTGCGCGAGCGCGCGATGGCGTGCGATGCGCAACTGTACGTTCGCAAGGACAGCAGCACGCGCGACGTGAAGCTGACGCTCGACACGTTCACGCCGTGCCCGCAGCAGTGGGCGCAACCGTGCTACCGCGGCCCGATGCCGCCGTAGTGCCGGCAGACCCCTCACCCTAACCGTCTCCCCGCTTCGCGGGGCGAGGGGATCAGGGAGCTTCGCGGGGCGAGGGGACAAGAGCTAGCCGCGGGCGGCGCGTTCTTCGAGCGCCTTGCGGACGATCGCGAATCGTTCCGGCAGGTCTTCGGTCGTCAGGACCGCGGTCTGGGTCTCGCGCGGCAGGTCGCACAGACCGGTGGCGAGGTCGACCAGGCCGGTCAGCACGGTCGTCGATCGCAGCAGCTCGACGAAGTCCGCGGGGACCTCGCGCTGATCGACGACGCGAAGCGCGAGCTGGCGGATCCGTTCGGCGGCGAGGTGCACCCGGTCCGTCGCCTCTTTCGAGTCGGCGAGCAGCTTGACCGTCCACTTGCCCGACCGCTGCTCCGCGATCAGGCGAATGCGGGCCACACCCTGGATCATGGCGGCCACCTTGTCGCCGTCGCGGCGCGCCTCCAGCACGCGGGCCGCGCAGACGACTCGCCCGTGCTCGGGAACATCCGTCGCGACGCCGATGATGCCCGATCCCTTGTGAGACCCGAGGATCATCGCCTGCGACTCGGGACGGCGGAGCTCGAATGGCCAGATCGACCCCGGCAGCATGACGTTGCCTTCGGGCACCGTCCAGACCGGCACCGCCGCCGGAATCAGCACCGGTCGATCGGGCGGGGCCATCTTCGCGATCTTTCGTCTGCGCCACCCCCACGAGACCACCAGGTACGCGAGAGCGATCGCAACGGCCAGCTCGATGATGCGATCTCCCATCACCGGTAGTTGACGCTCGGGCGCGGGCGGGCGTCAACCAGCGACGGAACGCGGGCGGCTCAGGGGACGACTTCGAAGTCGGCCTGCGCGAGCGGCGCCTTCTGGTCGCCGACGACGCGAACGGACCAGGGACCCAGTCGGTGGGCGCTGATCTTCATGTGCACGCGGGTCCGCGCGGTCGGCTTCGAGGCGGGGATCTCGACGGGCGTCTTGCCGGAGAACGAGCCGTTTCTTTCCCAGACCAGCGTCAGGCGGTCGGACTTTCCCTGCCTGTGCGCCACCTGCAGGCAGACGTTCACGGTCCTGGTGGACCGGACGGAGATCCGATGGGACGGGTTGGGACAGGTGAATTTCTTGTAGGAGCTGCTGACGATGATGGAGTCGACGTGTAGCGCTCCCGCACGCGTTCTGGAGGCGGGCGGGGGGGCCGCCTCGGGTGGCGGCG
>DATFXS010000440.1:0-2217 GCA_035315605.1 Polyangia bacterium | reverse complement strand
CCCCGAAGCCGTTGTCGATGTTCACGACCGCGATGCCGGCCGCGCACGAATTGAGCATCCCCAGCAAGGCCGCGAAGCCGCCCAGATTCGCGCCGTAGCCGACGCTGGTCGGCACTGCGATCACCGGACGCGCCAGCAGCCCCGCAACGACGCTGGGCAACGCGCCCTCCATCCCGGCGACGACGACGATCACCTCCGCCTGGTCGATCTCGGACCGATGCGCGAGCAACCGGTGCAGGCCCGCGACGCCAACGTCGAACAGCCGGTGAACGCGATTGCCGGCCAGCTCGGCCGTCAGCGCCGCCTCCTCCGCCACCGGGATGTCGGCCGTGCCGGCGCTGACCACCGCGATGAGACCGCGGCCGCGATCGGGCGCGGGCATCGGCCCGACCACCAGCGCCCGCGGCAAGGGCAGGTAACGCGCGGCCGGCAGCCGCTCCGTCACGACCGCGGCGGCGGCGGCGCTGACGCGCGTCGCCAGCGCGGTGGATCCACCCTTGGCCAGCTGGGCCAGGATGTCGGCAATCTGCTCGGGCGTCTTGCCCTCACCGAACACGACCTCCGGAAAGCCGGTGCGCAGGTGGCGGTGCGTGTCCACGTGGGCGAACTCCAGCGTCTGAAACGGAAGCTCGCGCAGCGTCTGAAGAGCCTCGCCGATCGACACACGCTCGGCGCGCACTGCCTCGAGAAGCGCTTGAAGACGTTGGGGGTCCATGACGCCGTCCAGCCACCTTACAACATGGCAGGCGCGGTGGGGGCCCAGCTGTCGAGGCTAGAGCGCAGCCTCGGGCAGCACGTTCCGGATGCTGCTGACCAGGGTCTCGAGCGCGAACGGCTTGCGAACGATCTCGAGCGCGCGGTCGGGGCGCGACACCGGCAGGGCGGACAGCACGATCACCGGGATGCGCCGCAGCGAGGGGTCGGCTGTCAGCACATCCAGCACCTCCCACCCCGAGACGAGCGGCATCATCAAGTCGAGGATCACCAGGTCCGCGCCCGGTGGATCGTTGAGGGTCAGGAAATCGATCGCCTGCTTGCCGTTGGCGGCAGGGATGACATCCAACCCTTCGCTCTCGAGCAAGTCCTGCAGAGTATCCCGCACGTCGAGATCGTCTTCGACGAGCAGGACCTTTTTCGGCGCCTTCGGGTCCACTCTGTCTTCTCGGAATGTGGTGAGTGAATCTCGGGGCATCAAGGGGCGACAGCATGGTAACTTGAGCGACTCGGAATCGCGCCGATGAGCCCGAGCTCCCGATACACGATTCTGCGCAAGATTGCCGATGGCGGCACGGCCGAGATTTTCCTGGCCAAGCAGCACGGCGCGCAGGGCTTCGAGAAGACCGTCGTGCTCAAGCGCATCTTCACGACGTTTTACGCCGACCCGCAATTCCGCCACATGCTGGTCGACGAAGCCCACGTCGCGATGACGCTGAACCACAGCAACATCGTGCAGGTGCTGGACCTCGGCGAGGCCGAGGGGCGTTACTTCCTCGCCCTCGAGCTGGTCGACGGCTGGACCCTCGACCGCGTGCTGCGCCGCTCGAAGGCGGCGGGCGTCCCCGCGCCGCCGGCGCTCGCCCTCTACATCACGGCAGAGGTCTGTCGGGCGCTTGCCTACGCGCACCAGAAGAAGCGCGGCGACGGCAAGCCGCTGGGCGTCGTCCACCGCGACGTCAGCCCCCACAACGTGCTGCTGAGCGAGCAGGGCGAGGTGAAGCTGACCGACTTCGGCATCGCCAAGGCGCAGACGCGCAAGGAACAGAGCCCCGGCAACCTGATCAAGGGAAAGATCGCCTTCATGTCGCCCGAGCAGGCCGCGGGCGAGCCGCTCGACGCCCGTTCGGATCTGTTCTCCGTCGGCACGATGCTCTACGTGATGATCACGCGCCGCCACCCCTTCGACGCGCCGACCGATTACGAGACGTTGATGCTGGTCAAGAGCGGCGATTTCCTGGCGCCCGAAACCGCCCGCCCGGGATTGAACCCGGATCTGTACCGGGTGATTCGCAAGGCGATGGCCAAGGCGCCGGGCGATCGCTACCAGACCGCCGAGGAGATGCTGGTCGACGTCGAGCAGGTGATGCGGCTGGCATTTCGCCCGGTCGGACAGACCGAGCTGCAGCGCTGGCTCGCCGATCTCGGCAGCAAGGACGGCGTCCCGCCGCTGACGCGCGAAGGGCCGCCGCAGCCGGTCCCGACCGAGGTGGGCCCGTTGCG
>DATFXS010000439.1:0-3869 GCA_035315605.1 Polyangia bacterium | reverse complement strand
GCGCCCCGCCCCACCAGGCCGAGGACGACGAAGCGCCCCAGCGCGGCGCCGCGCGCCAGCGTCGGCTCGGGCGCGGCCGCACCTGGTGAAGCCGGATCGTCGCCGCCAGCGCCCATGGCCAGCGATCGATATCGGCATTTTGCGCCCTTGGATGAAGCGGCGCGCCGAACGCCCTTCGATCAGCCGAAGTAGCTGGTGTGCAGCAGGTCCGCGAGGAGGTTGCAGAGCGCGTGGAAAAGGGCCCCCGCCGCGATCGAACCGGTGCGCGCGCGCATCCATCCGAACACCAGCGCGGGGAAAAAGACCGCCAGGCGCTGGGGGTTGGGGATGACCGCCAGGTGGCCGAGCGCAAACAGCACGCTCGACACGACGAGCGCCCAGCCGACCTTGGCGCCGAACAGCCTCCGGGTCGGCGGCCAGACCTGTTCCAGCCGCTCCATCAGGTAGCCGCGAAAGAACAGCTCTTCGGGGATCGCCACCACGATCAGCTGCACCGCCGCCAGCAGCGCGGCGTTGGCGGGCGCGTGGAGATGCCCGTGCCCCCAGCCGAGCCAGTGATGGCAGAGCGGCGCGAACGCACGCGCCAGCGGCACCGTCGGCATCGCGCAGACGCGATCGTAGAAGATGAAGAACCCGGCGACGAAGGCGGGAAAGGTGATCAGCACGGCCACGCCGATCACCGCCAGGTTCAGGCGCACCGGATCGACGCGAAGCCCGATGTCGCGGTAGTCGAGGTCGCGCCCGGCGCGCTTGGCGGCGACGAACGGCGTCTCGAAGAAGACGACCGCGATCAGCACATGGAGGTACTCGCGCACGCGCGGGATGATCGCCCCCAGCGCGGCGAACGCCGCGGCCAGCGCCGTCGCCGCCACGAACGCGAGCAGCGGCTCCTTCAGGCTGCCTCGCGTCTCGGTCACGCCGTTCATTCTATGGGCAAATCGGCGGCGCTGACGCTCGCCTGAGCGTCGACGTTGACGCGGGCGCCGTCAGCGCTTGAGGCCGGCGACCGCCGCGCCGGCGGCTCGCATCGCCGCGTGCAGCCGGTCCGCCGCCGCCGGGTCCAGCCGCCCATCGTGATCGCGCAGCGCCGCCAGCAGCGTGTCCAGCTCGCCCTCGATGCGGCCCAGCGCATCCCGGCTCTGGCGCAGCGCCGCCGCCAGCGTCGCCAGGCGCGGCGCGGACGATCCCCGCCGGACAGTCACCCGCGAGCGCGCCGGCAAGGCCCGCAACCGCGAGCCCGAGGGGGCGCCTCGTCGACGGGGACGCATGTGGATACCACCCCCAGGATTGGCCGCGCTGCCGTCGGTGTCAATTTATTCGCCGGCGTCATTCGCTGCCCGGCTTGGCGCCGTCCTTCGCCTTTCCATGAAGATAGCGCCGGGACGGATCGACGACGATCCCCGGCCCCAGCGCGGTCCGCCCGATCAGCACCGGGAACAGCATGTCGCCCCGGTTGGTCAGGGTGACGGCGATCCGCCGCTTCAGCGCCCCGAGGCGCAGCGTCGTCTCGATGACCGGGCGGCGCTCGGTCCGCCCCGACGTGTCGCGGACCATCACGAAGCCGTGGACGGCGGCGCGAACGCGATGGGGCAACCGGCCGCGGCCGCCGCTCGGCACCGTGATCTCCAGGATCGGTCGCCGGTGGGGACCGCCCGTCGTATCGACCGTCCGCATCCGCGCGACGTGCAGCGCGCTCGTCCGCGCGCCCGTGTCGATCTTGGCCTTGAGACGTTCGATCTCGAGGCTCGGCAAGGCGACGTACTCGACCCAGCCGACCCGCACCTTGCCGTCGCTGCGCGCGCCCGGCGGGGCGGGGTCGGCGCGCCCGTTGTCGAGGCGCCGCGCGGCCGCGCGTGCCAGCGGCACCAGCACGAACAGCGTCGTCCCGGCGCGGACCGGACCAGCCCCGGCCGCCTCGACGACCAGGCCGTCCACCCGGGTGGCGACGACCGCGGGCGGCCCGGGCAGCGACGGCACCACGCGGCCGAGGGTCGCGCGGGCGCGAACCGAATCGCCGGGCGCGACGTCGGTCTCCAGGAAGCCGTCGATCGGCGCGCGGATGCGCATCGCGCGACTCGCGACCATCGGCTCGTCGGCGCCGAGGTCGGCGGGCAGCACGCCCTCCCCCGCCCGGCCCAGCACGCCCGCAGCGGCAATCACCGCCCGCGCCGCCCGCGCCAGGCTGTCTGCGGCCCGCGTGTCCCCGCTCGCAGAAAGCTCCACCCCCGGAATTTGCGCCGCGGCCGCGGCCGCCAGCAGCCCGCCGGCCTTCGATCGCGCGGCCACCATCACCGTCGCGCCGCTGCCGCGCGCCAGCCGGCGCACGCGCGGATCGGTCAGCCGGCCCTGCGCGACGACGGCGCCGCGCCGCCCCCGGCGCGGAACACCGAGCACGACCAGCGCGCTCGCGCCGACGACGACGTCCGAGAACAGCGCGAAGGCGTCGCGCGCCACCCGCTTGCCGGCGGCGTCGCCCGGAAAATGCCAGGCGCGGCGCGGCCGACCCGTGCGCGACAGCTTCCCCGCCGGCCGGAGCACTGGCACGATGACCACGCTGCCCATCAGCGCCGCCGGATCCAGCCCGGCGGCCAGGCGCGCGGCGGCGAGCGCGGCCGTCGTCTCGTGACCGCGCTGGGCACCGACGACGCTGACGCGCGGCCCGGGCTTGAGGCCGACCACCACCCACGCGGGGATCGACCGGGGGGGCGCGGGGGCCGCGGGCGCGCCGTTCGTCGCCCCGGATCGCGCCGCCGCCGTCCGGGTCGTGCGCGCCGGCCGCGCCGACAGGATGATCTCGACCTGGCGCGCCTCGCCGGGTGCGACCGTGACGCCACCGACCCGGACGCCGCGTGCGGGGGGCTCGACCAGCATCGAGGAAGACTAGCCGACGCGCGGACCGGAGAGCTTGGCCACTTCGGCGCGCAGCGCCTGCAGCGCGCTCCGTTCGATGTCGAGGAAGCGGATCCCGATCCAGCGATCCTGCTTGGCCGCCACCTTCGCCTTGCAGCGCACCAGCACGTGATCGGCGCTGTCCAGGATGTCGACCTGGTAGCCCGTCCCGAGGGGCACGTCGCTCTCCGCCGGCAAGAAGCAGCCGCCGATCCCGACGTGCAGCAGCGGGTTGTACGTGAAGAAGCTCGCCGTGGCGGCGGTCAGGCGGACGCGCACCGCGCCGTGATCGAACTCGACGGCCGGCGGCGCGAATCCGGGCGTGGTCGGAACGTCGGGGGCGGCGTCGCTCACCTCGACCAATCGCTGCACGAGATCGCGCGCGGCGCCGTCCAGCGCGACGAACCGGAGCCCCATCCGCGGCGGCTCGGCGACAGACCGCGCCACCTCGGCGCGGCCCGACAGGGCGACCAGCCGCTCGTCGAGCTTGAACTCGAAGTCGACCACGGCGCCGACCGGCAACAGCTGCGCGCTGGACAGCAACATGCCCGAGCTGCTCAGGTTGACGAGCTCGCCGTCGACCACCTCGGCGTCCGCTCCCGGTTGCTCGCCCGGGACCGTGCACAGCACCTGCAGCGAGACGCGGCAGCGTGGCGCCCGCTCGGTGAACACCTTCACTTCGTCGGCGCTCAGGGCCGAGCGCTTCGCGGTCGTGACGGTCGCGGCGGTCGGGCGCGGCGCCTCGCCGCTGTCGTGGCCCATTGGAGGACCCGTATAATACGACAGTTCCCGTGAACCGCATCGCGCTGGTGACGCACACGACGAGCTATGGCGCCGCAGGTTTCGTGGAAGCTTGCCGCCGCGCCGGCAGCGACGTCGTGCTCGCCTCCGATCGCTGTCACGTGCTCGATCGGGCCTGGCACTGGCCGGCCGATTCGCTGGTCATCGATTTCAGCGATCCCGAAGGGGCGGCCGCGGTG
>DATFXS010000438.1:0-6467 GCA_035315605.1 Polyangia bacterium | reverse complement strand
CAGGATCTCCACGTACCGTGCGCCCGGCTCGACGAGGAAGACAACCGTCTGGCCGGCAACGCCCTGCACGGACAGACCGAACGCGGCCGCCGTCGATCGCCGCGCCAGCGCGCCGTAGCTGGTGCGTGCGCCGTCGGCATCGACGACGGCCACCGCATCGGGCGGTTGCTCGGCGAGGCGGATGAGCAGAGGCGACGGACTCATGACACCTACACCGAGCTGCACGAACGCTATCACACGGCCTGCGCGAGGCGTTAAACTGGCTGACCCATGCCCCGGATCGCATTCGAGATTCGCGCATTGCTGGTCATCGCCACGGCGATGGCAACGGCGACGGCGACGGCGCTCGTTCCGCAGGGATCCGCGACCGCCGCGAATCCGCCCGCCGTCGGCGCGGAGGCCGGCGAACCCAAGATCACCGTCGCGGGCACCGAGGGCGACTACCTGCGGGCGGTGCACCAGCTGATCCACTACCGGTTCGCGAACAAGTTCATCGACGCGATCGCCGCCAAGCAGCCGGCGACCGATCCGCTCAACAAACCGGGGCTGCGGACGCAGATCTACTTCGGCCTCCGCTGGGACGGCAGCGTCTCGGATGTCGTGGTGGACAGCAAATCGGGCGTCCCGGCGTTCGACCAGGCGGCGGTCGCGGCCATTCGCGGCGATTCGCTCTCGACCCGGTATTCACCGCCGCCCGCGGAGCTGTTCGGCGACGACGGCGTCGCCCACTTTCGCTGGGTGTTCAGCCGCGACCACAATCTATGCGGCGAGGGTGCGGTGCGCCGGGTGGAGGCGCCGCTGGCCGAGGCGCTGCCTAGCCTCTTCGTCCAGGGCCGTCTGAAGGAGGCGCTGCTGCGCGCGGGACGGGACTCGCGCGCGGGGACCAGCGACGGCATCGGCCTCTTCGCGCAGGCCTGGCTGGAGCGGCCCCAGGCGGACCCGGCGACCGACGCGCGGGCCGCGGCGGCGCTGTTGCGGTACGGCGACAAGCGGGCGCGGACCAAGGCCTACGCGCGGATCAAACCGGCGCTGGCGCGGAGAGAGACCGCGCCGATCGCCGGGCCGGCGCTGGGTGCTTACGCGGCCGGCGGCGCGTCCGACCTGACGCCCGCGGGCTTCTGCGACCTGGTCGGCGGCGCGAAGGCGCTGCGCGAGGGCGAGACGGCGGCCCGGGAGCAGGCGATGGTGCTGTTGCGCGACGCGGGCGTCACCCTGCCGCCCGAATCGCCGTGCGTGAAGACGCTGACCGAGCTGGCCGGGGACGGCGCCACGCCGCCGCGCCTGCGCGCGCTCGCGCTCGGCGCGCTGGTCGCCACGGCGGGCAGCGCGCCCGGCAAGGTGGTGCGCGAGTCGATGGAAGACAAGGACGCCGGCGTCCGCGCCGCGGGGGCGACCGCGTTTGCCAAGCCGGGCGGCGGCCGTCCGGCCCTCTACCGCCTGCAGCCGCTGCTGCAGGATTCGTCTCCAGAGGTGCGCGCCGCCGTGGCCGGCGCGCTGGTGCGCGCGTGCGGCGATCTCGCCCTGCCCTTCGTGCAGCCGCTGTTCAAGGAACGCGACGACCGCGCGCTGGTGGCGATGGCGCCCGAGCTCGGCCGCCTCAAGTCGCCCGAATCGGCCGATCTGCTCGCGAAGATGATGACGCGCCCCGGAGGCGAGCTGCGCCTGGCGGTGACGCGCGGCCTCGTCGATCGCAAGGATGATCCGGGCAAGGCGCTGCGCGCGAAGGCGTTCGACACCATCCGCCGCGACGCCTATGCCTCAGCCGAGCTGCGCGGGTTGGTCTACGCCGACGCGTCGGCGGACGAACTGATGAAGCAGCCGAAGGATCCGCTGCTCGGCCCGCTCGGCTTCAAGGCGCTGCTGCGCGCGAAGCGGCACCCGGAAGCGGCGGACTGGCTGCTCGCGAACTTCGACCGGCTGTCGCCGGAGACAGCGGTCGATCTGCTGGGCGCCTGGCTCGCGAATCCGCCGCCGCCCGCGCCGACGACGCCTCCAAAACGCGCGGGCTGAGGCGCGATCGTCAGGTCAATTGACGTCGCGGCTGGAGGAGCGACCGCGCGGCCCCCAGATCGCGTCCCAGCCCTTGCGATACGAATCGGTCGCCACCTGCGACGGCCCCGGGCTTCGCGCCCCGGCTCCGGTCTCGGACGCGGGCAGCTCGGACTTCACGTCGTAGATGAACGGCAGGTCCTCGCGCTGCCGCATCGAGATCAGCTCTCCCGAGATCGGGCGCCCTTCGACCAGCGGCTGCAGCAGACCCGTCTCCAGCGGCGCGTTCTCCTCGCGGCGCCGGAGGATGTGGACGCCCTGCTCATTCTTGCCGAACACCATCGCGATGTCACCGGGCGGCGGCATCCGGTCGGGCTTGGAAGACTCCGACTTCTTGCCCACGCCCTGATAGTGCCACGTCCGACGACAAAACGCCCGAAACCGCGGGCGCTGCGGCCGAAACTTGTGTACGTATGGGGTTCGAGGCAGGCTCGGCAGCCCGGTGAAACCCATGAGCGTCCCCAGCGACAAGCCCGACGGTGGCGCGGGCAACTTCGTCCGCGACATCATCGTCGCGGACCAGGCGTCGAGCCGCCACGGCGGCCGCGTGGCGACGCGGTTCCCGCCCGAGCCGAACGGCTACCTGCACATCGGTCACGCCAAGGCGATCTGCGTCGACTTCGGCCTGGCCCAGGAATTCGGCGGGACCTGCAACCTCCGCTTCGACGACACCAACCCGACCACCGAGGACGTCGAGTACGTCGAGGCCATCCAGGAAGACATCGAGTGGCTCGGGTTCAAGTGGTCCGCGATGTTCTACGCCTCGGATTACTTCGAGAAGCTCTACGACCTGGCGGTCAAGCTGATCGAGAAGGACCGCGCCTACGTCGACAGCCTATCCGAGGAGCAGATCCGCGAATACCGCGGCGACTTCTACAAGAAGGGCAAACCGAGCCCGTACCGCGATCGACCGATCGCCGAGAGCCTGGACCTGTTCAAGCGCATGCGCGCCGGCGAGTTCCCGGAAGGCGCGCACGTGCTGCGCGCGAAGATCGATCTCGAGACGCAGAACATGAACATGCGCGACCCGGTGCTGTACCGGATCCGCTACGCGGCCCACCACCGCACCGGCAAGCAGTGGTGCATCTACCCGATGTACGACTACGCGCACCCGCTGTCGGACGCAATCGAGAAGATCACGCATTCGATCTGCACGCTGGAGTTCGAATCACACCGGCCGCTCTATGACTGGTGCATCAAGGAGACGGACGTGTTTCCGTCGCGGCAGATCGAGTTCGCGCGGCTGAACCTGACCTACACGGTGATGTCGAAGCGCAAGCTCGCCGAGCTGGTGCAGAAGAAGATCGTCTCGGGCTGGGACGATCCGCGCATGCCGACGCTGGCCGGGCTGCGGCGGCGCGGCTACACGCCGGAGGCGATCCGCGCGTTCTGCGAACGGATCGGCGTCGCCAAGACCGACAGCATCGTCGACGTCGGCCTGCTCGAGCACGGGCTGCGCGACGATCTCAACCGGCGCTCGCCGCGCGTGATGGCGGTGCTGCGGCCGGTGAAGCTGGTCATCGACAACTTCCCGGAGGGCGAGGTGCGCGAGCTGGAGGCGCCGCTGCACCCGGAGGATCCGGCGCAGGGGACGCGCAAGGTGCCGTTTTCGCGCGTCGTCTACGTCGATCGCGACGACTTCCGAGAGGATCCGCCCAAGGACTGGTTCCGGCTGGCGCCGGGACGCGAGGTGCGCCTGCGCTACGCCTGCCTGGTCACCTGCACGCGCGTCGTCAAGAACGCGGCCGGCGAGGTGACCGAGCTGCACGCGACCTGGGATCCGGCCTCGTGGGGCGGCGGCGCGCCCGACGGACGGACCGTGCGCGGGACGTTGCACTGGGTGTCGGCGGCGCACGCGGCGCCCGCCGAGGTGCGGCTCTACGACCGGCTGTTCGCCGTCGAGAACCCCGGCGCCGACGAGGCGAAGAGCTTCCTCGACGAGATCAACGCCGAATCGATCGTCAGCGTCGACGGCGCCGTGACGGAACCGTACGTCGCGACGCTGACGAAGCACGGCACGCGCGTACAATTCGAGCGCGTCGGCTACTTCTGCCTGGATCCGGACAGCACGGCGGGCGCCCCGATCTGGAACCGGACCGTCGGCCTCAAGGACAGCTGGGCGAAGATCGAGAGCAAGGCGCAGGGCAAGACGAAGGCGCCCGCCGCGGCAAAGCCTGCGAAAGAACCGAAGCCGAAGGCCGAACCCGCGCCGCCCCCCGCCGAGATCTCGATCGACGATCTCGGCAAGGTCGATCTGCGCGTCGGGCTGGTGAAATCGGCGGAGCTGGTGCCTGGCGCCGACAAGCTGCTGAAGCTGATGGTGGACCTCGACGAGGGACGCCTCCGCCAGATCTTCACCGGCTTGCGCGCCGAGTATCCCGATCCCGCCGTGCTGGTCGGCCGAAAGGTCATGGTGGTCGCGAACCTGAAGCCGCGCCAGATGAAGTTCGGGCTGTCCGAGGGGATGATCTTCGCCGCCGGGGGACGCGTCGTCACGTTCGACGAGGCCGGATCCGCTCCCGGGCCGGGAACGAAGATCACGTGACGCCGCCGCGCACGCGCTTCGCGCCAAGCCCGACCGGGTATCTTCACATCGGCGGCGTGCGCACGGCGCTGTTCAACTGGCTGTACGCGCGTCGCCACGGCGGTCAGTACGTCCTCCGGATCGACGACACCGACCAGCAGCGCAACGTCGAGGCGGCGCTGGCCCCGATCCTCCACGGCTTCAACTGGCTCGGGCTCCCCTGGGACGAGGGCCCCGAGGTCGGCGGTCCGTACGCCCCTTACTTCCAGTCACAGCGCGGCGCGCGTTATCAGGCTGCCGTCGACGAGCTTCTCCGCCTCGGTCACGCCTACCGCGATTACGCGACGGCCGCGGAGACGGACGCCGAACGCAAGGCCGCGGACGCGGCCAAACGCCCGTTCCAGAACAGCCGGACCTGGGCGGCGGCGACGCCGGAAGATCGCGCGCGCTTCGAGGGCGAGGGGCGCAAGGCGGTCGTGCGCCTGAAGATGCCGCGCGCCGGGCAACTCCTGCTCAAGGACCTGGTGCGCGGCACCGTCGAGTTCTCCTGGACCGAGGAGCCGGACCACATCGTCCAGCGCTCCGACGGGTCGTTCATTTACCACCTGGCCAACGTCGTCGACGATCACGACTTCGGCATCACGCACGTCATCCGCGCCGAGGAGCACCTGTCCAACACGCCCCGTCAGGTCTTCATCGCCGAGGGGCTCGGCTATCCCCTGCCCGCCTACGCGCACCTTCCCTACGTCGCCGAGCCGGGCTCGAAGCGCAAGCTGTCGAAGCGCAAGCTGGAGGCGTACCTGAAGAACGCCGACTTCGCCAAGGTGCACCAGCACGGTACGGCGATCGCCGCCGCGATGAAGCTGACGACAGCGCCCGACACCTTCAACCCGGTCGTCGTCGACTTTTACGAACAGGTCGGCTACCTCCCCGACGCGGTCGTGAACTACCTGGTGCTGCTGGGCTGGTCGCTGGACGACAAGACCGAGATCATGACGCGCAGCCAGATGGTCGAGAGCTTCTCGCTCGAGCGCGTGAACCCCGGACCCGCCAGCTTCGACCCGACCAAGCTGCTCGCGTTCCAGATGCAGTACATGCGCGACCTGCCCCACGCCGACAAGGTGGCGGGCGTCCTCCCATTCCTCGAGCGCGCCGGATGGGTGCAGCCGCCCGTGCCGGACGAGACTCGCGCGTTCGTCGGCCGCATCGTCGAGATCTTGGGCGACCGGATCAAAGTCTTCGGCGACATCCTGCTGCAGGCGCCGTTCTTCTTCGGCGACGAGGTGACGTTCGACGAGAAGGCGTTCACGAAGCGCCTGCGCGCGCCAGGCGCCGCCG
The DNA here is from genome assembly GCA_035315605.1 of Polyangia bacterium. Classification (GTDB taxonomy): domain Bacteria; phylum Myxococcota_A; class Polyangia; order Fen-1088; family Fen-1088; genus JADGRB01. The sequence goes on along the minus strand of DATFXS010000438.1, from coordinate 556 downwards.
ATCTTCTGGCCGATTACCGCGGCTGGCTCGCCGATCAATCGGCGTTCGACGCACCCTCTCTCGACAAGGGGACGCAGGAATTGATGACCGCGCGCGGACTGGGCCTGGGCGACATCGTCCACGCCGTCCGCGTCGCTGTCACCGGCGTCTCCGCCGGGCCCGGCCTGTTCGACACGCTGTCCGTGCTCGGCAAAGACGCCTGCCTGCGCCGCATCGATCGCGCGCTTGCAACCGCGCGCGCGGTGTGAGCGCGCGCCGCAGTTTTCTTCAAGATTGAAGATTGGGCCTGGCCTCTAACCCAGGTTAAAAAGGAGGGCCTATGCAGTCGCCTTTGCTTCGCTTCGCCATCTGTCTGTCGTTCGCGGTCGTCCCGGCCGTGGCTGGCTGCGGCCCTGGCATGGTCGGCGGATCGGCCGGTGCGGCTGGCAGCGGAGGCGACGGCGCCGGCGGATCCGGCGCGTGCGGCACCACCGGCGCGGGCAACTGCGGCGGCACGACCGCGCCCGGCGGCTCGGGCGGATCGAACGCGGGCGGCTCGGGTGGTGGCGCGGGCGGA
>DATFXS010000437.1:0-4015 GCA_035315605.1 Polyangia bacterium | reverse complement strand
GGTCGCTGATGTCAACCTGGCCGCTGCGGGTCCCGCCCCACGGCACGGTCGCCGGCCTCACCGCCGCCGTCACCGACGAGGACCTGCTCCGCCGGCGCCGCGGCCGCGACTAGAACGGACCATTGCAGCTGTTTGCCCTCGCCCCGCGAAGCGGGGAGAGGGTAAGGGTGAGGGGTCCGCGTCAGCGCGCGCGGCGGCTGACGAACTGGGTGACGAATTCAGTCGCGGGCGCGCGCGTCAGGTCGTCGAGACGGCCGGCCTGCACGACCGACCCCGCCTCGATCACGACCATGTCGCCGTCCAGCGCCTCGGCGTCGTCGACGTCGTGGGTGACCAGCACCGTCGGTATCGCGAGCGCGCGGAGGCGTTCGGCGAGGAAGCGGCGCACGTCGCGCCGGATCGTGACGTCAAGCGCCGCGAGCGGCTCGTCCATCAGCAGCGCGCGCGGGCGGCAGGCGAGCGCGCGCGCCAGCGCGACCCGCTGCATCTCGCCGCCCGAAAGCTGCGGCGGTCGTCGCCCGGCCAGCGCCGACGCGTCCAGATCGGCGAGCGCCTCGCGCGCCAGGCGCAGGCGTTCGGCGCGCGACGGCGCCCGGACGCCGTAGGCGACGTTGTCGAGCACGCTCAGATGGGGGAACAGCGCGTAGCGCTGGGGCACGAAGCCGATGCGGCGCCTCTCGACGGAGACGTCGATGCGCCGGTCGTGATCGAACAGCGGCGCGCCGTCGAGCGTGACGCGGCCGCGGCCCGGCGCCAGCGCGCCGAGGATCATCATCAGCACGCTGGTCTTCCCGGCGCCGTTGGGTCCGACGATCAGCAGCGGCGCGCCGCCGGCGCGGAACGCGACGTCGATCGACATCGCCCCGGTCGCGCCGTGGACGTTCACGTCCAGCCCGCTCATCGGCGCGCTCCGGCGCGGATCGCCATCAGCAGCGCGAAGGCCACCGCCACCAGGATGATCGACAGGCTCTGCGCCGTCTGCAGGTCGGACTCGAGCGCCGTGTAGATCGCGAGCGGCAGCGTCTGCGTACGGCCCATCTTCTGGCCGGCGAACATCAGCGTCGCGCCGAATTCGCCGAGCGCGCGTGCCCAGCTGAGCGCCGCGCCTCCGGCCAGCGCCGGCCATGATAGTGGAACGGCGACCGTGAAGAAGACGCGCGGCCACGACGCGCCCAGCGTGCGCGCCACCAGGACCAGATCACCGTCGAGCCGCCGGAAGGCGGCGATCGCCGCCTGCACGTAGAACGGCGCGGCCACGAAAGACTGCGCGAGCACGACCGCCGCGCTCGAGAACGGCAGTCCGATCCCGAACGCCGCCAGGCCAGGGCCGAGCAGGCCGCGGCGTCCGAACGCGAGCAGCAGCGCGACGCCAGCGACGGCGGGCGGCAGCACCACGGGCAGCTCGATCACCGTCTCCAGGACGCGCCAGAAGCCGCCCCGGCGACGCGCGATCGCCCAGGCCAGCGGGGTTCCGCACGCGACGATGAGGAGCAGACTGACGATGGTCGTCGCCAGCGTCAGCCGGATCGCCGGACCGACCAGCGGATCGGAGAGCCCGCGCAGGAGCTTGCCCGGGGGCGACGCGAACAGCAGCCCCGCGATCGGCAGCAGGACCAGCAGCAAGAGCAGGCCGGAGACCAGGCCGGTGACGGCGGGCCAGGTGACGGCGACCAAGCGATCCCGCCAGTCGCGCGCGAGCGGCGCGCCGTTCAGCGGCTCGGGCACGGGGCGAATCCCGCTTCGCGCAGCGCCGCCGCCCCGGTGGGCGATCTGACCAGCTCGATCCAGCGGCCCGCCAGATCGGGATGGGGCGCGGCCTTCAGCGCCGCGATCGGATATTCAGCCACGACGTTCGTGTCGGGCGGGATGGCGACGACCGCGACCTTGCCAGCGGCGGCGTTGGCGTCGCTGCGATAGACGAAGCCGGCGTCCGCCTCGCCCAGCACGACCTTGGCCAGCACCTGGCGGACGTTCAGCTCGCGCGACGCGACCTTCGCCTGGACCCGCCCGGGGAAATCCGGCCCCAGCGTCGCCGCCGCCTTCTGAAGGATCTGAATCGTGTAGGCGCCGATGGGAACTTCGGGCGCCCCGATCACGATCCGCTCCGCGCGCGGCAGGTCGGCCAGGGTCTTGATCGTCGCCGCCAGACCTGTTCGAACCACCAGCACCGGCTCGTTGCAGGTGAACACCAGTGGCGAAATCACCAGACCCTGCGCGGCGAGCGCGTCCATCTGCTTGCGATCGGCCGACGCGAACACGTCCGCCGCGGCGCCGTGCTCGATCTGGGTGCGCAGCTCCTGGCTGCCGGCCGCGTTCGGGATCACCTTCGCAGCGCCATTCGCCTGCTCGAAAGGCGGCGCCAGCTTCGCGAACGCGTCCTTCAGCGACGACGCCTCGAACACGATCAGCTCCCGCCCGGCCCCAGGCTTGGCGCAGCCCGCGCCACCAGCGAGCACCAGCAGAGCGATCGCCGCCGCGACGACCTGACGGATCGGATGGCGCATGCGACTACGCCTTGTACGTCAGGGCGGCGAAAAATGACAGCCGGCCGGCGTGCCTACGGGCAGCCGTCGTCGACGACGCCGTTGCAGTTGTCGTCGATGCCGTTGCCGCAGACCTCGGGCGCGCCCGGGTGCACCGACGCCAGGTCGTCGCGGCAATCCTTGCACCAGATGAAGCCGTCGCCATCCTGGTCGACGCCGGTGCCGCTGTCCCAGCAGGCGAGCCAGCGCTTGAGGTAGTCCGCGCGGTCGGCCATGCCGCTGCGCGCGAGCATGATCGCGGCGTCGAAGTCCTGGATCGTCGCGCCCGTCGCCTTGTGAGGATCCGCCATCACGGCCGCCCGCACCTGCGCCGACCAGGTGTCGATCCAGCCCTGCAACAGTGCAGGATCGTACTGGGCGAGGGTCGTGCGCACCGCCTCGACGAACTGGGCGCGCAGGCCGTCGTCACCGGCCATGATCAGGTAGTGCTGCGGGATCGCCAGGTCCCAGTGCGAGCGCGCCGACCACCAGGTGATCGGATCGCTGGCGAACTGCCCCAGATAGTCCAGCGTCGAATCGAGGTCCTTGGAGATGAAGACGTAACCCGCCGCCGGGCCCTGGTCGTAGATGTAGAAGTTGTGGTCGCCGCCCCAGTAGCCGTCGGCGTCGTTGAGGATGCATTCGCCCGCCCAGGCCAGAAACGAATTCGGTACGTCGACGATGGCGCTCATCGCCGCGGGCGTCGTGGCGGCCCAGAACTGCTTCTGGCGGGCGGTGTTCGGGTTCAGCTGGTTGGTGACCGCGGTCCAGCCGCCGTCGAACAGATCGCCGTTCGAGTTTCCGGGGAAGTACTCCTTCAGCAGCCGCCCGCTGAAGTGATCCTCGGCGACGTAGACGCCGTACAGGCTGCCGTTGATCATCAGCTGTCCGCTGGTCGTGCAGACCGCCGGATGGCCGACGACGCGTAGCCAGTTGTTGGCGATGCGGTCGCGCAGGAAGGTCGGATCGCTGCGAGGCATGTCGAACTTCAGCTTGCCAAGGCCATGGAAGTTGGCGCTCGGGTTGGTCTGGTCGAAGACGATGCCGAACTGCATCTTGCCGTTGGCGCCGTCGAACTGGACTGCCTCCCGCCAGGAGGAATCGCCGCGCAGGTGAATGAAGGCGTCGGTCACCGTCTCGGCGCCGTAGTGAAAGACGACCGGATACAGGACCGGCTGGTACTGGACGAAGTCGTTGTCCCGGAGCATTCCGGCAGTCAGGAATTCGCTCTGGATCGCGGCCCAGTCGGATGGGCTGATGTCGACCGAGAACGTCTGCAGCGTCGGCGTGAACAGGTCCGAGCAGTTGGCGGCGGGCTGCGGGCCCCCGGTACCGGCGGTGCCGGTCGTTCCGGCGCTTCCCGTCGCACCGGCTGCGCCGCTCGGCCCCGCGCCGGCGCCGGCTTGACCCGCGCCGCCGGGCCCCGGTTTCAACGCCGTCATCGACTGGTTCCCGCCGCCGCACGCCACCGCCAGCACCGCGAGCCCGAAGAC
>DATFXS010000436.1:0-2298 GCA_035315605.1 Polyangia bacterium | reverse complement strand
AGCGAGCGCGGGACGCCGGTAGCACGCGCCACCTGCATGTCGCGGCCGGCAAAGCCGGCGCGACAGGCTTGGTACGCCCGACCGCCCTGCCGGAACGGGTGCTTTATCGGGCGTGCCTCGTTTGCCGCGCCAGCGCTGCTGGCCGCGGCACGGCGGTCGCGCATGCCGCCTTGCGATCCACGCTCGCCGTTCGCTCCGACCCAAGACGCAGTCTTGGGTCGGCCTTCAGTAGCTGAACGTGAACGTCATCTCCAGGAATCCGTAGTTCGTGTCTTTCCCGGCGAACGTCTGCCCGACGACGTCGTGCCCGAAGGCGTGGCCGTAGTAGCCCTCCACCATGAGCTGCGGCAGCACCGTCCACGTGATCGAGATGTCGGCCAGCGTGGCGAGGGAGTGGTCGCCGTTGGCGGGGCTGCCGGCGTATCCGAAGAACGTGTTGCTGGTCGCGCCGCCGCCCGAGTACCAGAGATCCCTGCCCGCCGTGACCTGAAGCCAGTGGACGTCGCTGCGCACCAGGACGCTCTGGTGGGGCTGCAGCATGAGCTCCAGGAAGGCGTCGCCCGAGTTCATCAGGTTGAAGAACGGCAGCCGCGCATAGGTGCGCGCCGTCGGGATGAGCTGGAAGAAGGTCCGGTGCTGCCCGTCGTTGGGATTGCTGTCACCGGACGAGCGGTTGTAGCCCCCACGCAGCCAGGGCGACGCCGGGAGCTGCGGCAGCTGATAGCCTCCCTCGGTCGCGAAGGCCCAGGCGCTGTGGGACTCCTCGCCCCAGGACCCCGTCTGCACGGCTCCCCAGAGCAAGCCGTCGACGATGCCCGGCCCCGCGTCGATTGCGGTGATGACGTCGGCGCCCATCGTGCTGATGCTGATCGGGAGCGTGTCGGCCTCGCGGACCGGGAGCGGGCGATTGTCCACCTTGACCGCGTCCTGCCGCTGATCGCGGTAGTAGAGGTAGAAGAGCCGGGCATCGATCGGCGGCGCCTGCGGGGCCCGCTTCAGGGTGAGCGCCAGCCCGGCGAGCTCGATCTCGAGCTCGCGGTTGGCGTCCACCTCGAACCCGCCCTCCGTCGGGCGGCTGCCGAACGCGGTCACGTTCCAGTCGGGCCAGTCGTAGGCCAGGCGCGCGCCGTCGAACGCGCGGCCGACGTGGGTGAAGTCGAACGGCCCCACGAGGCGCTCGGCGATGCGCGTGCGCGCCAGGACGGCGAGCGTCGCGTCGGACGGTACGACCTCCAGGCCGTCGCGATACTCGAAGCGTCCGAAGGTCGCCGTGAGCCCGCGCCCGCGGGCGGTGAGCGTGGCGTGCTTCAGGATCACCGCGCCCTGGGGCGTCGCATGCGTGTTGGCGAAGTAGATCGCGCCCGGTCCGAGGTTGCCGACGGGGGGCGGCAGGCTCGCGTTCGTGGGGACGTTGGCCAGCTCGGTATCCTGGAGCATGAGGTTCAGCTCGACGGGCGGCAGCAGCACGCGGACGCCGGCCCGGAAGCGGTTGGCGAAGTAGTTGTAGCGATTCGCGCCGTCGGGGGCTTCGCCGGGCCGCGGGGCGAACCAGTCGACGAACTCGCCGCGCACGCGGTCGCTCAGGGTGAACGTGATGCGATCGGTCCAGCTGGGGACGGGGTCGGCGGCCATGGCCACACCGGCGCCGAGCAGCGCCAGCGCGCCCGCGATCGCCACGGGAGCGTGCCCCCGGGCGTCCCTCAGAGCAGCTCCACGGCGTCGCCCACGGCGACGCGCCCGGGCGTCGTCACCGTCGCGTAGGCGCCGAGATTCTGATCGCCGTCGCGGACGATGGCCCGCAGCGTGAGCGGATCCTTGGGCAGCCCGGGCTGCGGCTGCATCGTCATGCTGCAGCGGGGCGTCGGCAGCTGGACCTGCACGATCGCCTCGCCGACGCGCAGCGACCTACCCGTCCAGCCGGCGTCGACCAGGCCGCGCTCGCCGTCCGCGGACGCGATCAGCACGTTCGGGCGGAACCGTCGCCGGTCGAAGCGGTCCGCCGGCGCGTCGGCGCCGAGGGCCGCGAGCGACGCCGTGCTCAGGAGATGCAGCGGGAAGGCATCGAAGTAGGTGCCCACCGGGCTGGTGAACTCGAAGAGCTCCTGTGAGAACACCGAGAGATCGGGCAGCGGCTCGTCGGGGAGCCGCCCGAAGACCTCGCGCAGCTCGTCCATCAGGTCGGGCTTGTCGGGAAGCCCGCGCCGGTAGTGGTCGCGGTTCTCGGGCGGCTGGAGCGGCCAGAGCGTGACCTCGCGGCCGAGGAACTCCGACAGCCGCGCCGCCGCGCGCGGGTCGTCG
>DATFXS010000435.1:0-13340 GCA_035315605.1 Polyangia bacterium | reverse complement strand
CCGCCCGTCCCCGCCGTTCCGCCCGTCCCCGCGCCGCCGCCACCGCCGGTACCCGCACCGCCGCCGCTGCCGCCCGTGGCACCACAGCCCGCCCCCTGCGGGCACGGCCACTGCGTATCGCTCGCGCAGCTCCAGACCCGCGCCCCCGACGAGTTCGGAGCCTGACAGACGCAATAGCCGATCTTGGCTGCGCCCGACGCGTCCAGGTACCCGCCACCGGACGCGCCCTGGGTGCTGTTGCAGACCGTGCAGGTCGAAACGTCGCAGACCGCGGACGCCTGCGGCGTCACCCCCGCCGGGCACGAGGCGTTGCTCATCGTCGGCAGCGCGTAACAGGAGTAATCCTTGCACGGATCGAAGAGGCAGCCGGACATCTCGGTGTAGACGCCGCTCGCCTGGCAGGTCTCCGACTTCACGCCGGTCTTCTCGGGCCCGCAGGTCTTGTAGCAGAGCTGGACGTCGGTCGACGCGCACGCGCCGCCCTTCGTGACCGTGCTCGGGCAGCTGGGCGCGCCGAACGGAGTCGCACCGCCTGCTCCGCTGGTGCACGCGCCTCCCGTACCGCCGGTGCCGGTCACCGAGGTGCCGCACCCGGCGCCGCCCGGACACGGCCACGAAGCCTCGCTCGCGCAGGTCCATTTCGCGGCACCGCTGGCGCTGGCGGCACAGACGCAGTAGCCGGTTTGGGCCGCGCCCGCCGCGTCGATGTAGCCGCCGCCCGCGAGACCGCCGAGGCTGTTGCAAACCATGCAGGACGGAACGCTGCACGCAGCCGCCGTCTGCGGGGTGCCGCCGCCGCAGGCGGCGTTCGCGGTCGTGGGAAGTCTGTAGCAGGAGTAGTCGCGGGTCGGATCGAAGGAGCACCCCACCATCTCGAAGTAGAACCCGTCCGTGCAGGTCTCCGACTTCACGCCGATCTTCTGGGGCCCGCAGGCGTTGTAGCAGAACTGGACGTCGGCAGCGGTGCACGCGCCGCCCTTCGTCACCGACCCGGTGAGCATCCCCTGCGGCGGACACGCCGGCTGGCCGAAACCGTCGCCGGTCGTCCCGCCCGTCCCCGTCGTCCCGGCGCCACCCCCCTGCCCCGCGTCGCCGCTCGAGCCGCCCTTCCCCAAGGGCCCCCCGGAAAGAAGCGAGCGTTCGCAGCCGCCTCCGATGGTAAGCGCCGCCACGCCCGTCAACAGGAGGCGCACCAACTCCCTCGCCCTCATGCCCGGCATGATCGCACGGTTGCCGGGCCCGGCGCCAACGGCTCAGCCGGCTCAGGCCTTGGCTTTACCCAGCTCGAAACCGTCGTGCAGCGAACGGACCGCCAGCTCCGCGTACTTCGCGTCGATCACGCACGAGATCTTGATCTCCGAGGTGGAGATCAGGTGAACGTGGACGTTCTCGCGCGCCAGGATCTCGAACATCTTCAGCGCCACGCCCGCGTGCGACCGCATGCCGACGCCGACGACCGACACCTTGGACAGGTCGGATTCCGCCTTGATCTGGTCGGGCGTGCAGATGTCAGAGCACTGCTTGACGAGGATGTCCTGCGCGCGCGCCATGTCCGCCGACGGCAGCGTGAACGTCAGGTTGGTTCGCCCATCCTGGATGTACGCCTGCACGATCACGTCGACGACGATGCCCGCCGCCGCCAGCGGCTTGAACACCTTGGCCTGCACGCCGGGCGCGTCCACGATCTTGTTCAAGGTGATCTTGGCTTCGTCCTTCGTCGCGGTGACGCCGGAGACCATCACTGATTCCATGGCTTTCTCCTCGGGCACGACCCATGTCCCTTCGTTGTCGTTGAAGCTGGAACGGACGTGAATCGGCACGCCGTACTTCATTCCGAATTCGACCGACCGGATCTGCAGCACCTTGGCGCCCAGCGACGCCAGCTCCAGCATCTCCTCGTAGCTGATGCGGTCGACCTTGCGCGCGTGGGCGACCACGTTCGGGTCGGCGGTGTAGACGCCGTCTACGTCGGTGTAGATCTCGCAGACGTCGGCCTTCAGCGCCGCGGCGATCGCCACGCCGGACGTGTCCGACCCGCCCCGCCCCAGCGTCGTGATGTTGCCGTCCTTGTCGACACCCTGAAAGCCGGCGATGACCGCGATCTTGCCGCCGTCCAGCGCCGCGCCGATGGCGCGCGCGTCGATGTCCTGGATGCGGGCGCGCGCGAACGCGCTGTCGGTCAGGATCCGGACCTGGTGGCCGAGCAGCGACACCGCCCTCCCACCTTCGGCCTGGATGGCGAGCGCCACCAGGCCGACGCTGACCTGCTCGCCCGTCGACGCGATGACGTCCAGCTCGCGCTCGTCCGGGATCTCCGAGATCTGCTTGGCGAGCTTGAGCAGGCGGTTCGTCTCGCCCGACATGGCCGACACGATCACCACCACCCGATGGCCCTTCCGCTGCGTCTCGAGGCAGCGGCGCGCGACGGCCTTGATGCGGTCGATGCTGCCGACGGAGGTCCCGCCGTATTTCTGCACGATGAGCAAAGCGCGGATGTTCTCCGACAGCGGGGGCCTGCCGTCAAGACGTGCTATTCGTTAGCCATGGCGGACGCGGTCGAGGTTCACGTGACGATGCCAGACAAGGAACGCGCCACCGCGCTCGCCCGGACGCTGCTGGAAGAGGGTCTTGCGGCCTGCGTCAACATCATCCCCGGCGTGACGTCCCTCTACCGGTGGGACGGGCAGTTGCAGGAAGACAGCGAGGTCCTCTGCCTGATCAAGACCCGGAGCGTGGTGTTCGAACGCACCCGGGCGCGCATCCTGGAGCTGCATCCCTACGAGGTGCCTGAGATCATCGCGTTCACCGTCGCTGACGGCAGCGCGGCGTACCTCGCCTGGGTCAAGAAATCGACGCCCTGAGCGCCCGGCGCGCCCTGCGGCAACTATTGCCGACGGGGATTTTCGTCTATGCTTTCGAAGATATCTTGATGCGGTCCTTCACCGCGGTCCTCTTGCTCCCGACTCTTGGCGCACTCGCCTGTGCGAACCGAGGCATGGTGGCGCCGACGGACGGCGGACCCGGCACCGGCGGCACCGTCGCCACCGCCGGTCGCGGCGGCACGACCGGCACGGCCGGCCGCGGCGGCACGGGCGGCACGGGCGGTGGCGCGACAGGGATCGCCGGGACAGGCGGCACCGGGGGTGGCACGGGCGGGACCGGCGGAACGGGCGGCACCGGCGGCTCCGGAATTGACGCGGGCTGCGGCCTGCCCGCCGACGCGGGCCCGGCCGGCGGCACCTGCCCCGCCATGTTCAACTTCGAGACCGATAACGAGGGCGCGATGATCAACGCGGGATCGACCGCGTTCACCGGTGTGATGAAATCGAGCGCCTACACCTTCTGCGGTTCGGGCGCGCTCGCGATCGCCGCGATGTTCAGCGGCACCAGCGGCTCCACGACGAAGGGCGAGGTGCTGATTCCGCTGCCCGGCGCTCCCGTCGACGTGACCGGCAAGATGATCACGGTCCACGTCGCCGCCGATCCCGGATGCAGCAGCGATCTCAACCTGTCGATGGTCGTGAACACTCAGTCCGGGCCGATCTATTTCACGCCCATGCCTCTGATCCGTCCCGTGACCACCAGCTGGAAGATGGCGACGGTGACCGTCAGCCCTGACGGCGGTTCGACGTCCGCGCTCAACCTGAGCCTCCAGGCGTTCTCGTCGACGGGCTACAAGGGCACGATCTACATCGACGAGATCGACATCAAGTAACGCGCTGACTGCCGACGGGATCTGACGTCGGTACGGGATCGACCGGCTCGCCGCGCACGCGCGCGCGCAGCATGCCGACCAGGAACATCGAGCCGCAGACGACCACCAGCCCGCCCGGGCCGGCCCGCCGGCGCGCCTCCGCGAGCGCCGCGTCGGGGTCGTCGTCTGCGACGACCTCCGCGGCGAGGGGCGTCGCGACGGCCGCCAGCTTGGAGGCCGGCAGCGCGCGAGGGTTGTCGGATCGCGTCGCCACGATCGCAGACGCCACCGGCGCGAGCGCGGCCAGGATCGCCGCCGGATCCTTGTCGTCGACGATCGAAACCAGCAGCACGACCCGCCGGCCCGCCGCGATCCCGGGCAGCGCCGCCGCCAGCGCCCGGGCCCCGTCGGCGTTGTGCGCGCAGTCGAACAGAAGATCGTCGCCGACCGGCTCGCAGCGGCCGGGCCAGCTGACGCCCGCCAGGCCGCGCGCCATCGTCCGATCGTCGATCGACCGGCCGAGGTGCCGCCCTGCCGCGCGCGCCAGCTGCGCGGCCAGCGCCGCGTTCTCTTTCTGATGCGCGCCGGCCAGCGCCGTCGGAAACGGCGTCGGACCGAAGTCGCGCCCGAACCGAAACAGCGGCGCTCCCACCGCCTCCGCCGCGCGCTCGATCTCGGCGTCCGCCTCGGGCGGCAGCCGGCCCACGAAGCACGCCACGTCCGGCTTCAGGATGCCCGCCTTCTCGCGCGCGATGGCCCCCAGCGTGTCGCCGAGATAACCGGTGTGGTCGATGCCGATCGACGTGATGGCGGTCGCGCACGGCACGCAGGTGGTCACCGCGTCCAGGCGGCCGCCGAGGCCAGTCTCCAGCACGGCGATCTCGACGCCGGCCTCCGCCATCGCCAGGAATGCCAGCGCCGTCGCCACCTCGAAGTAGGTCAGCGGCACCTCCGTCGCCGCGACCCGTCGGTCGAGCGCGGCCAGGTGATCGCCGTCGACCTCGCTGCCCGCGATGCGGATCCGCTCGGTGAAGCGCGCCAGGTGCGGCGACGAATAGAGGCCCGTGCGCCAGCCGGCCTCGCGCAGCACCGCCTCGGTCATGGCCGCCGTCGACCCCTTGCCGTTCGTGCCCGCGATCTGCACGGCCGCGAAGCGCAGCTGCGGATCGCCCAGCCGCGCCAGCGCCTGGCGCATCCGGTCGAGCCCCAGCTCGACGCCCAGCGCGCGCACGCCGTCGAGCCGCGCGAGCAGTTGAACGTAGCGGTCGGACATCAGGCCGGCGGGCGCGGCCCGAGCAACCGCACCAGCTGCGCCAGCGTCGCGCGCAGCTCGCGCCGATGGACGATCTTGTCCAGGAAGCCGTGCTCGAGCAGGAACTCCGCGCGCTGGAAGCCCGGCGGCAGGCGCTGGCGGATCGTGTTCTGAATGACGCGCGCCCCGGCGAATCCGATCAGCGCCTTTGGCTCCGCCAGGATGACATCACCCAGCATGGCGAAGCTGGCGGCGACACCGCCGGTCGTTGGGTGCAGCAGCACGGAGACGTACGGCAGGCCGGCCTCACGCATCCGCCCGAGCGCCGCGGACGTCTTGGCCATCTGCATCAGCGACAGGACGCCCTCCTGCATGCGCGCGCCGCCCGACGCGGAAAAGACGATGGCCGGCACCTGGCGCTCGAGCGCGCGCTCGAAGACGCGCGTCACCTTCTCGCCGACCACCGACCCCATCGAGCCGCCCATGAACTCGAAGACGAAGATCCCCAGCTCGACCGGCTGCCCGTCAATCGTCCCCGCCCCGACCAGAACGGCGTCGGCGTTGCCGGCGCTTCGCCGGGCCGATCTCAACCGGTCGGCGTAGCGCTTGGAATCCTTGAAGCCGAGCGGGTCGACGCTCTCGATCGATGCGTCGGCCTCTGCGAAGCTGCCCGGGTCGAGGACGAGGTCGAGTCGCCTGGCCGCCGGCAGCGGAAAATGGTGCTCGCACTGGGGGCAGACGCCGTTGTTCTTTTCCAGATCGGCGGTCAGCAGAGCCGCTCGGCAGCCCGGGCACTTCGTGAAGACGCCCACCGGGACGCTGCGCTTTTCCTCCGAAAGAAGGTCGTCGTTGTCTTCCCGCTTGTACCAGGCCATGCGAATCCGCGGCCCGGAGAATACCACCGGATTCCGCGACGATGTCCACGTCGGTCGTGGTAGAAACCAGCGTGCATTTTGGTGTTTGGCACCCGATTTCAGAGGCGACCACGGCCGCGCCCGAGGCCGCCGGCGTCCTGCAGACGCGCGCCGAGGGCGTGATGGATTACCGCTCGGGCCGCAGCGCGATGGTGCTTTACGCATGCAGCGACGCCGGTGAGACGTTGCGCAGTTTCGTGGCCGGCCGCGGGGCCCGCGATCTGGATCGGGCCATCTCTGCCGGCGCCCGCTGGATCCGCTTCGCGCAGACGCCGAACCCGCGCCGCGAGCTGGACCGCCTGCTGGAAGGTTTCGTCGAGCGCTTCGGGTCGCCCCCGATCAGCAACGCGGGCACGGGACGCCGCACGGCCGCCAAGCAAGACGAGGACCTGCGCTGACCAATCTGAGGAAGATGCGCAACCGCGGATCGGGAATGACGTACAGAGGCGCCGGCGTCGACATCGACGCGGGCGACACGCTGGTCGAACGGATCAAGCCGCACGTCCGGCGGACGATGCGCCCCGAGGTGATGACCGACCTGGGCGGATTCGCCGGCCTGTGCGCGCTGCCGTCGCGCTACAAGGAGCCGCTCTTGGTGTCGTGCACCGACGGGGTCGGCACCAAGCTGAAGCTCGCCTTCTTGACCGGCCGCCACGACACGGTCGGCATCGATCTGGTGGCGATGAACGTCAACGACATGGTCGTGTGCGGCGCCGAGCCGCTGCTGTTCCTGGATTACTTCGCGTCCGGACGGCTGGACGTCGGCGTCGCCGAGCGCGTCGTCGCCGGGATCGCCGACGGCTGCCAGGCGGCCGGCTGCGCGCTGATCGGCGGCGAGACCGCCGAGCTGCCCGGTTTCTACGCCGACGGCGAATACGACCTGGCCGGCTTCTCTGTCGGCGTCGTCGAGAAGAGCCGGCGGGTCGACGGCCGGGCGATCCGCGCGGGTGATCGACTGCTCGGGCTCGCGTCGTCCGGGTTCCATTCGAACGGGTACTCGCTGGTGCGGCGGGTCTTCCTCGATCACATGAACCTGCCGCTCGACGCGGCCCCGCCCGGGCTGGACGAGCCGCTCGCCTCGGCGCTGCTGCGGCCGACGCGGATCTACGTGCGCGCGCTGCGCGCGCTTCACGACGCCGAACTGCTGCGCGGGGCGGCCCACATCACGGGCGGCGGCCTGGTCGAAAACCCGACCCGCATGCTTCCCGCGGACGCGCGCCTGAAACTGCGCATCGACCTCGGGTCGTGGACCGTGCCCCCGATCTTCGGGCTGCTCGCGCGGGGCGGCGACGTCGCGGACGCCGAGATGCTGCGCACCTTCAACATGGGCATCGGCATGGTGGTCTGCGTCCCGGGCGATCGCGCGGCCGAGGCCCAGACCCTGCTCCAGCGCGCCGATGAGCAGGTCTTCTCGATCGGCGAGGTGGTGGCGGCCGACGCCCCGGACATGCCCGTCGAATTCGTCGGCAAAGTGTCGGCATGAACGTCGGCGTCCTCGTATCGGGCAGCGGAACGAACTTGCAGTCGCTGATCGATCGCGCGCGCCGCGGCGAGCTGGGACCGGCCCGCATCGCGGTCGTCGGTTCCAACGTGCCCGATTGCGCGGCGCTGGCGCGCGCGCGCGCCGCGGGGCTGCCGACGTTCGTCGTCGATCACCGCGACTACTCGGCGCGCGCCGGCTTCGATCGCGCGCTGATGACCGGGCTGCGCGCGCATCAGACGGACCTGGTTGTGCTGGCCGGTTTCATGCGCGTTTTGGGCGAAGAGATGCTGGGCTCCTTCCCGGGGCGCATCATCAACATCCACCCCGCCCTGCTGCCGGCGTTCGCGGGCGTGCGCGCCCAGCGCCAGGCCTACGAGGCGGGCGTGAAGGTCAGCGGCTGCACCGTGCACTACGTGGACGGCGGCGTCGACACCGGACCGATCATCGCGCAGGCGGCGGTGCTGGTGCACGAGGAGGACGACGAGGAGACGTTGCGCGCGCGGATCCTCGCCGAGGAGCATCGCCTCTTGCCCGCCGTCGTCCGCGCCATCGCCGAGAGGCGCGTCGTCATCGAGGATCGGAAGGTGCGCATCCTCGGCCTGTCGCCGTCCGGTGAATCGCTGCGCAGTCTCTGACCCGTTTCAGGCCTGCGGACGCGGTGGACACCAACTTTTACGACGTCATCGTCTGCGGCGGCGAGACGGGTGGTCTCGTCGCGGGCGCGTTGCTCGCGCGGCGCGGCTTTCGCGTGATGCTGCTGGGCCACGAGCCCAGCGCCGCCGCGTTCGGCGCGGGCGGCATGACGCTGTCGGCGTCGCCGGCCCTGCTGCCGCCGCTCGACGAGCCGCCGATCGCGCGCGTGTTCAAGGAGCTCGACGTGACCGCGCACATGAAGCGGAAGGCAGCCGCGTCCGATACGTCTTTTCGACTGGTGCTGCCCGGGCAGCGCCTGGACATCACCCGCGATCCCGCCGTCCAGGAACGGGAGCTGGGCCGCGCGTTCGGCGCGGCGAGCGGCTCGGTCGCGGCGGTCATCGACCGACTCCGCGCCGCCGCCACCCTGCTGGATCCGATGTTCGCCAGCGCCATCACGCTGCCGCCGAGCGGCTTCTGGGAACGTCGCGAGGTCGGCCGCCTGCGGTCGCTGCTGCCGAAGCCGACCACCGACCTGTTCGCGCCGCTTCCGTCCGAGCATCCGTTTCGTGCGATGGCCGCCCTGCCCGCCGTCCACGGCGCCGCCCTGATCGCGCACGAGATCGGTCCGATCGCCGAGGCGCGCGCGTTCGAGATCGCGCGCCGCGGACAGCAGACGTTCGAGGGCGGCCTGGCGGCCCTGCAGGCGATGATGCTGACCCGGCTGGAGACGTTCGGCGCAGATCGCCGCGATCGCCTGACGCCCGTCGAGGTGGTGGTCCGCCGGGGGCGGGTGGCAGGTGTTCGCGTGCGCCCCCGCGACGAGACCATCGGCTGTCATCATCTGCTGTGGGCCGGATCGTCAGCGGGGCTGGCGGGAGCGCTGGCGCCCGAAGCGATCGCGTCGCACAAGCGCCCGCAGGTCGCGCGCGTCGCCGGCTACCGCTACGGCATCGCGGCGGTCGTCGAGCCGGAGGCGCTGCCCCCCGACACACCGGCGCGCGTGCTGGCGATCGGCGATCCGTCGCGCGCGCTCACCGAAGACAACGCCGTCGCGATCACGATCGGGCAGCCCGGGCCGCGCGACGGGCGGCGGCTTCCGATCTGGCTCGAGTGCGGCGTGCCCGCGAACCTGGCCGACGCGGGGGCGAGCTACCTGCGGTCGTTGCGCGGGCGGGTGACCCACGTGGTGCGGCGACTGTTTCCAGCGTTCGCCCAGCACATGGTCGTGCTGGCGTCGCCCTACGACGGTTTGCCGCCTGAAAAACGCGGAACGCCCGTGCCGGAAACGACGCCCCCTGCGTCGCAGGCCGCGCTGCCGCCGCCCGCGCTGGTCAGCCTGCCGGCGCCGCGGCCGCTCGACGTCATCGGCCTGCCGCACGCGACCGGCGTGAAGAACCTCTACCTCGTCGGCCGCGAGAACCTGCCTGGCCTCGGCCTCGAAGGCGAGCTGATCTCGGGCTGGGGCGCCGCCCGCCTGGTCAGCGCCGGCCCCGCGCGTCGATTTCTGCTGCCGCGCCGGATCCTGATCAGCGGCTGATCGGCTCCTTCAGCGCTGGCATTTCCGGCAAAAGAACGTCGCCCGCTGCGCCTGCACGATCCTGACGATCGTGTCCCTCTTGTGCCGCGGGCACGGCTCGCCGGCGCGGCCGTAGACGAGGGAGGGATTCGCGATGCGCCGTTCCTCGACGTACTCGATGTCGCTGCCGGCGCCGTCGGCGCCGCTCTGCTTGAATGTCTTCAGCGTGTACCGGATCGAGTCGAGCAGGCCGCGTGCGAGCCGCGCCAGCTCGGCGCGCGACAGCGACTTCGCGGCGCGGCGCGGATCGATGCCGGCGCGGAACAGGCCCTCGCTCGCCTGGATGTTGCCGACGCCGGGCAGCAGCGTCTGATCCAGGATCGCGACCTTGATCGGCAGCCGCGTACGCGCCAGCCGATCCTTCAGCCGGTCCACGTCGATGCCGTCGTTCAGCGGATCCGGCCCGAGCGCCGCGATGTCCGCCAGCGACTCGAAGCGGGCATCCGGCACCAGACGAAACCGCCCAAACAGACGCATGTCCGCGTAGTGCAGCGTCACCCCGTCATCGAGGTCGATGCGCACGCGGGCGAAGCGCGGGGGCGCGTCTCTGGTCCGGCGCCGCAGCCACTTGCCCGTCATGCCGAGGTGCGACCAGATCCCGATGTGCCCGCCTCGCCCCTTCGTCAGCGTCACGAGCAGGTTCTTTCCCCGTCGCCGCACATCCTCGAAACGTGCCCCAGCCAGCGCTGCCAGCGCGCGCGGCGCCGCCGGGCGGAGGATCCGCCTCGCCCGCGCGTCCGCCTGAACCGTCCGCACGCGGCGCCCGATGGCCCACCGGCGCAGGTTGCGCGCGGCCACCTCGACCTCGGGAAGCTCGGGCATGACGGCGGGTCGGCCCGCGCGTGATCAGCCGCGCCGGCAGTAGCCGGCGATCAGCTGCGCGTGGTCGGGCCGGACGGCGATGAATCGCACGCCCGTGCGCCGAAAGCTGCCCACGACCACGTCGTGGACCACGACGCCCCGGGCGGAGATCTCCTCAGACGAACCAGGAAGCGCGAAGGACAGGCTCACCTCGGTGCGCGGAACGATGAACGTGCCGCGCGGCCGCTTCATGGTCATTCCCGACGGCGTGATGTCCTCCGCCTGGCAGAGCTGGATGTTGCGGCCGATCGACTTTTTGACGGCGAACACGGCGGGCACCCTTTCTGCCTGACGGCGCTCTTCCGGGGCGCGACGCCGATCGGCACTCATGACTTCATCTTAAGGCGGCCCGCCAAGAGCGCAAAAAAACGTCCATCGAGCGGCTGTACGTCGCTACTTGAGGGGCTGCGCCTCTTCGACGATGAAGTTGGGGATGTCGTCGACGACCGGATAAGCCAGCTTGCAGGTCGGGCACTCGAACGCCGACTGGTCGTCACGCAGCTTGATCGCCCCCTTGCACTTCGGGCACGCGAGAATATCGATGAGCTCCCGATTCAACGCCATACCGAGGCTTTTACCACGCGCGCGGAACAGGGGTTACGATAGACCGCGATGAAACGCGCCCTCTTCGCGGTGCTGCTGGTCGCCGCCTTCGCGATGTTCGCCTGGACGGTGCGGCGGTTCGCCCGTCTGATCTTCTCGGCCCGGCCGCTGAACCGGACGGACCAGGTCGCGGCCCGCATCGACTCCGTGGTCCGCTTCTTCTTCGGCCAGAAGAAGGTCGTCGAGAAGACCTCCCTGCCCGCCAAGCGCGCCTCGCGGTTCGTCTCGGCGATGGGGAGCAAGTACCACTTCTTCATTTTCTGGGGCTTCCTGATCATCACCATCGGGTCCGTCGAGACCCTGATCCAGGGGCTGTTCCCCTCGTTCTCGCTGAGGCTGGTTCTGGGCGCCACGCTCGCGTCCGCCCTCTACGCGTGCATCGATTTTTTCTGCGGGCTGGTGCTGATCGTCATCGCGTTCGCGTTCTTCCGGCGCATCGTACTGCAGCCGCGCCTGATCCCGATGAGCCGCGACGCCGCCGCGATCCTGAGCGCGATCGCGCTCTTGATGATCTCGTACTTCGGCATGCGCTACGGCAGTGCCGGCGTGGTCGACGTGTCGTGGTGGGTCCACGTCGTCATCCTGCTGGCGTTCCTGAACTACCTGCTCTACTCGAAGCACAGCCACATCATCGCGGCGCTGCCCAACATCTACTTCCGCAACCTCGGCCAGCGCGGCGTCCTCCCGAA
This sequence comes from Polyangia bacterium, assembly GCA_035315605.1. Taxonomy (GTDB): domain Bacteria; phylum Myxococcota_A; class Polyangia; order Fen-1088; family Fen-1088; genus JADGRB01. Next base: position 1,632 of record DATFXS010000435.1, on the reverse strand, counting down.
GCTGAACATGGAAGCCGACGACATGGCGGCGACCGGCGTCGTCCAGGGCTGGAAGGACTTCACCTGGAAGTCTCTGCTCGATGGCTTCGCGTGCACCGAGTGCGCCCGCTGCACCAACTTCTGCCCCGCTTACAACACGGGCAAGCCGCTGTCGCCGATGCAGGTCGTCCATGACCTGCGCGACGACCTCCGCTTCCGGATGCCCGATCGCGGGCCGCTCGACGTGCTGCTCGAGCGCTTTCAGCACGGCGAATCGGCCGCGGACCAGCGCGCCGAGGCCGACAAGGCGCTGATCGGCGTCCGCACCACCGAGGAGGTGCTGTGGGCCTGCACGACCTGCGGCGCCTGCCAGGAGGTCTGCCCCGTGTTCATCGACCAGCCGGAAAAGATCCTCCAGATGCGCCAGAACCTGGTGCTGGTGCAGGAGAAGGTCCCGTCCGATCTGGCGCGCACCTTCACCAACCTCGAGCGAAACGGCAACCCGTGGGGCATCGGCGCGGACAAGCGGATGGACTGGGCCGAAGGGCTGAACGTGCCGACGCTGGACGACAAGCCCGACGCGGAATACCTGCTCTGGGTCGGCTGCGCGGGCGCGTTCGACGACCGCATCAAGAAGCAGACGCGCGCGCTGGTCGACGTGATGCGCGAGGGCGGCGTCGACTTCGCCGTGCTTGGCCTGGAGGAAGGCTGCTCGGGCGATCCCGCACGCCGCGCCGGCAACGAGATGCTCTACCAGATGCAGGCGCAGCAGAACGTCGAGACCATGAACGCCAAGAAGGTGAAGAAGGTCGTCACCGCCTGCCCGCACTGCCTGCACACGATCAAGAACGAGTACCCGCAGCTCGGCGGCAACTTCGAGGTCCGCCACCACACGCAGCTGATCCGCGAGCTGGTCGCGGCCGGGAAGATCACCATCGACGCTGACAAGCTGGCGCCCGGCAACGGTGCCGGCCGCCCCGCCGTCACCTTCCACGACCCCTGCTACCTCGGGCGCTGGAACGGCGAGTACGACGCCCCGCGCGCGGTCCTCGACGCGCTTCCGTCCGGCGCCGCCGGCCGGGTCGAGCTGCCGCGCAACAAGCAGCACGGGTTCTGCTGCGGCGCGGGCGGCGGGCGAATGTGGATGGAAGAGAAGATCGGCACGCGCGTGAACCACAACCGCACGGACGAGATCCTGGCGAGCGGCGCCGAGACGGTCGCCACCGCCTGCCCGTTCTGCACGATCATGCTGCGCGACGGCGTCCAGGACCGGAACGCGGGCGATCGCGTCCAGGTCCTGAACGTCTCCGAGCTGGTCGCTAAGTCGATGAAGCGGAAACGGGAGATCGACGCGACGGCAGGAGCAGCAGGAACGCCGTCGCCGACGTGACCGCGCCCGTCGCCAGGAACACCGGCATGTAGCCGGTCCGGTCGGCGATGGCGCCGATCGCGCCCAGCCCCGCGATGCCGAGGTTGATGGCCCCGTTCGCGAACGCGAGCAGCCGCGGTCTCTCCTCGCGGGCGGATTCACCCAGAATCAGCGCCATCAGCGCCGGGAAAACGATCCCGTGAACGAGCCCGAACGCCGCCCCGAGCGGGATGAGGTGCTCGGGTCCGGCGATCGCGAGCGCGACCACGACCAGGCCGTAGCCC
>DATFXS010000434.1:0-2826 GCA_035315605.1 Polyangia bacterium | reverse complement strand
TTGCCGGTCGCGACATACAGCAGGCGCCGCTTCGCATCGACGGTCGGCGGAGCCCAGATGCCGCCGCCCGCCGGTCCCCACACCTGGACGTTGTCTTTGTTGCGGCCGCGCGGCCTGGGCTCGTCGGGAATGCTGTAGGTTTTCCAGAGCACGGCGCCCGTATTCGCGTCGAGGGCCGTCACGCTGCCGCGGAACGTGCAACACTGATAGTTCGATCGCCCGCCCTGCCCCTCTTCGCCGACGCCGGCCGTCGGAACGTACACGCGCCCTTCGTACACCGTCGGTGCGCCGGTAATCGCCGAGAACGGATGCTCCTCGACCTTGCGCGTCCACACCTGCTGGCCGCTGTCGACGTCGACCGCGTAGGCGTTCGATCGGCCGTCGCCGAAGAAGACGGCATAGCGCGACGCCCCGGCGGCCGTCCGGTACAGTCCGACTGGCAGCGCGCCGCGGACTCCGGCCTGCGCGCGAAACGTCCAGTAGTAGCAGCCGGTCTTCGCGTCTAGCGCGAAGACGTCGCCTTTCTCGCTGGCGGTGAACAACCGGCCGCCAACGATCGTCGGCTGTGCGCGCGCAGCGATGACGTCGGGAAACGCGAACGCCCACTTCAGCTTCAACTGCGGAATCTGCGGTGGTGTCAGGCCGGCCGTCTGCGCCGGCTGAAACCTGGTGTTCGCCGTCGTCGGCCCCCAGCCGTTCCAACTGGCGCCGGCAGCCGGGTTGAATGCCGGCGGCGCCGACGTGCAGCGTCCCGCCATCGGGGCGTTCGCGGCGGCTGCGGCGGTCTTGCCGGTCAGGAATTCGGCGACCGCGCGCCGCTGCGCGTCGCTCAGCCGCTCGCCCTGGACGCGCATCGAGCCATTGGTCAGCGCATTGACGATCGCGTCCGGCGACGCCTGGCGCAGCGCCTCGCGATTGGGCGCGCGCGAGTCGGCGGCCGGGTTCAGATGACACGTCGCGCACGTCGACTGAAAGACTGCTGCGCCGTCCTGCTGCTGCTGCGCTGACGATGGAATGGCAAGCCAGATGAGTGTTGCGGCACACAAGACCGCTCTGACGGTGACTCTCACGTTTGATCCTTCCTGCACACGTACGTAGGACGGACTTGCAAGTCCGCCCATTGCGCCCAACCTAAAGGTCCGGCCTGCGGACAACAGGTTTCCGGCTTACGAACGGGGTTTATATGTCTTGCTGAACCCGTTCCGCCCGTTGGTGACGGTGAACGTGCCGTCCTGCTGCGCCGCCACCTTGATCCAGAACGCCGGTCCATTGTGCGCCGGAGGCGGCGTCGCACCCGGACCAGGGGCGGGCGCCGTGGCCGCGGCAATCGGCATGGCGGCCGGCTGATCGTCGACGGTGTTCGCGATGAACATCCCCGGCACGGTGTACTCCTGCCCGCTCAGCAGCGAGAAATGGATCTGCCAGAGATCCTCGAGCCCGGGCGACGAGTGAATCACCTTCATGGCATCGGGTTGACCGCCCTTGCGCGTGCCGTTGTTGAGAATGGCGACGCGCGGCGCGAGCGCGTGCACGAGCACGTTGGAATTGGAAATCGGCTGGCCGTGGTGCGACACGATGAAGAGGTCGACGGGACCGAGGCGATTGGTCGGGCACATCAGGTCGAATTCCTTCATCACCGTGAGGTCGCCCAGGTGCACGGCCCTGAACTTGCCGAAGACGATCCGGCTGCCGACCGACTGCGCGTTCTCGCTCGGGTCGACGTCCTGCGGCTTGAAGCTGGCGCACGAGGGGTTGGCCTGCCCGGCGCCGGGCAGCGCATCCTTCAGGACATTGCCGGCGGAGCTGGCGATGCGCCAGTCGAGCCCGGCGATGGCAATCCGATCGCCGGGCTTCACCACCGTGTGTTTCCCTTTCGCGTACAGCGTGGGATACGTCTTCTGCAGGAACTCGTCGGTCGGCGGGGCCGGCTGCACGTTGCCGCCGTGATCGATAAACTCCTTGATCGGAATACGCGACGCGAGCTCCGCCATGCTGCCGTAGTGATCACCATGCCAGTGCGTCGTGATCAGATGATCGATCTGCTGCACGCCGGCGTCCTTGACGGCGGCCATGATGCGATCGGCGTCGCGGGAGGCCGCGGGTCCCCCGTTGCCCGTGTCGATGAGCAGCGACTCACCCGACGGCGCTGCAAAGAGCGTCGCGTTGCCGCCCTCGACGTCGACGAGATAGATGTTGAGGGTTCCACCGGCGCGAGACTGCGCGAACACGAGGGCCGCTAGCGCGAGCACCGCCACCGTACCGATCGTGAGTTTCTTGATCATGATGTGCGTCATCTTAGTCCGTCCGTGGAACGGCCTAAAGGCCGTTCCCTACCGACATGCGGGTCGCCAGATTCGTATTCACCGGGGCGCCGTGGGGTTCTCTGCAAAAAATCCGAGCGGCGCGAGCCTGAACCCCGCCGTGTACGCCGGCATCACCGGCCAGTCTTCGGGGCGTGGCAGGTGCGTGACGGCGAACGTGTACCACAGCACGACGTCGCGATCGACGACCGGTCGATCGCCAGCGCTCCACGCCGCAACCCCCTCGCGCTCGCGCAGCAGATTCACCCATTCGCCAGACGCGTACATCTGCTGCGGATCGAAGAGCGTCACCCACAGATGGTGGTCGAGGAAGGCCGCGCGCCGGCGCGGGGCCGAGTCGGGCGCCTGAAACGGCGGCGCGTTCTCGCCGGGCACGAGCGCGTAGCCGGTCGGCCCGCCCAGCGCGTTGGTGCGCTCGCTGCTCGTGACTACCCAGCGGCGCGCGGTCGCAAAATTGATCTCCCGGCGCGCGTCGAGCTCGGTCTTGAGCGCGCGGCTCTGCATG
>DATFXS010000433.1:0-3281 GCA_035315605.1 Polyangia bacterium | reverse complement strand
CGCGAAGTTCGACGTGTCGGCGCCCGCCAACTTCGGGATCATCCCGCTGATCCACAAGGGTGTGGTCGATTTCGGGGAGGCCAACTGGTTCGTCGAGGCGGCATTCCCGATCACCGCCATGCGCGACGCCGGCTATTCGCTGGCGGCGGTGGCGCACACCGGCTTCGCGTTCTGAGGAGAGGAAAGGAGACCGACAATGCCGACGCTCAAGGGAACGAAAACGCACGCGAACCTGAAGGCAGCCTTCGCGGGCGAATCGCAGGCGAATCGCCGCTATCTCTACTTCGCCAAGGTGGCGGACGTGGAGGGCTACCCCGAGGTCGCGGGCAACTTCCGCGACACGGCCGAGGGCGAGACCGGGCACGCGCACGGGCACCTCGACTATCTGAAGCAGGTCGGCGATCCAGCCACCGATCTGCCGATCGGTGACACCATGGCCAACCTCAAGGCCGCGGTCGCGGGCGAGACCCACGAATACACGGACATGTATCCTGGCATGGCCAGGAACGCGCGCGACGAAGGCTTCGCCGAGATCGCGGACTGGTTCGAAACCCTGGCCAAGGCCGAGAAGGCACACGCCGGGCGCTTCCAGGCGTTGCTTGCGAAGATCGGCTGACCGACCGGCGGTCGCGCAATCTGGGACCCTGGGAGGGTCCCAGGCCCCCCGCGACGAACGCGCGCAGGCGAAGCCCGCGCGCGTTCACGCGAGATACGCGCCGACTGACGGCCTCGCCTACGACCCGGAGGATCCGAGTTATTGGAACGAGGCCGCCTTGCAGCGGGAGACGGCCCGCGTCTTCGACGTCTGCGCCGGCTGCCGCATGTGCTTCAAGTACTGCGACGCCTTCCCCCGGCTGTTCTCGGCCGCGGACGGCGAGCACGACGGCGACGCCCGCGCGCTGACACGGCAGCAGACCACCCAGGTGATGGACGCCTGCTTCCAGTGCAAGCAGTGCGAGGTCAACTGCCCCTACTCGCCGCGCGACGGCCACCCGTTCGCGGTCGACTTCCCGAAGCTGGCCCATCGCCACAAGGCGCAGCAGGCGCGCAGCCGGGGCCTGACGCTGCGTGAGCGGGTTTTGGCCAACCCGGACGCGCTGGGGCTGGCGGCGCGCCTCGGGGGCGGGCTGGCGAACCGGCTGAACCGCAACACCGCGCACCGCCTGTTGCTGGAAAAGACGCTCGGCATCCACCGCGACAAGCAGCTGCCGGCCTTCGCCCCGCGCACGTTCGAATCGTGGGCGGTCGAGGCGGGCCTGACCAAGGGGGGGCCGGGCGCGGAGGTGGTGCTGTTCCAGAGCTGCTACGTCGACAACAACGAGCCCGAGATTGGCCGCGACACTGTCGAGGTGCTGCGGGCGAACGGCGTCGACGTCCGCTGCGTGCGCGGCCTCGGATGCTGCGGGATGCCGGCGTGGGAGTGCGGGGATCTGCCCGAGCTGCGCCGCCGCGCGCGGCGCAACCTGGACGTGCTCACGCCGCACGTGGAGGCGGGCAGCACGGTCGTGGCGCTGGGCCCGACCTGCGGGATGATGATACGGCGCGAGTATCCGACGCTGGTCGGGCCGGCCGATCGCGCGCGCGCCGAGAAGCTGGCGTCGGCCGTCCGCGATCCGGGCGAGTACCTGCTGTCGATCCGCACCCAGCCGCGCGCCACCCGCCCCGTCGTCTCGCGGCCCGAGCGGGTCGCGTATCACCTGGCCTGTCACCAACGCGCCCAGGCGATCGGCTTCCCCGCCCGCGATCTGCTCCGGCGCGCCGGCGTGCAGCAGGTCGTCTCCGTCGGCGAATGCTGCGGCCACGACGGCAGTTACGCCATGAAGGTGGAGAGCTTCGAGGCCGCCCGCCGCATCGGCAAGAAGGCCTTCGACGGCATGCGCGCCGCCGACGCCGCCACCTGGATCACGGACTGCCCGCTGGCGGCCATCCAGATCGAGCAGAACGCGGGAACGAAGCCGCTGCATCCGATGTCGCTGCTCGCCCGGGCATACCGGGGCGAGGATTTTCCGGGGGAGACGCGGAGGTGATGAATGCGCCACGTGCAACGCTCGCAGATTCTCGACCGCGCCCGCTATGAGCGGACGCGGTCGTTCTCACAGACGGCCGTCCTGGAGATCAAGCGCAAGCGGCGCGTTCACGTCGGCGACTGCCTGACGTTCCTGTTCGAGAACACCACCACCATCTGGTACCAGATTCAGGAAATGATCCGCGCCGAGCGGATCGATCGCGAGCCCGACATCCTTCACGAGCTGGCGACCTACAACGCTCTGCTCGGCGGGCGGGGGCAACTCGGTTGCTGCCTGCTGATCGAGATCGACGACCCGGTGATGCGCGACCGCCGCTTGAAAGAATGGCGGGCCCTGCCCGCCTACGTCTACATGCGCTGCGAGGGGGGCGCCACGGTGCGCCCCACCGTCGATCCGGCGCAGATCGACGAGCGTCGGATCTCGGCGGTGCAATATCTGAAGTTCCATTTGGACGACTGGCGCCCGATCTCGGTCGGCTGCGATCTGCCGGGATTGATCGCCGAGACGACGCTGAGCCGCGAGCAGCGCGACGCGCTCAACGACGATCTGCGCGCCGCCGAGTCAATCAACGCCACCGTATCTGCGACCGTATCTGTTGGGACGGGCACGCAACGTGTTGCGGTCGTCCATCAGGAACGTCACGACAATTTCAGGCGCGAACGCTGATATTTCGCGACGTGTCGGCACTTTCCCGACGGCACGTCGCTTGCCTAGTGAACGCGCGGAGGCAACTCGTGACTACACAATCTCTCCGAAAGTCAGTGCTCGACATCGGGCAGCGCATCGGCCGCCCCATCCTGGTGCCTCCGGGCGCGAAGTTCGTTCTGATGGCGCTTTGCACGCTGCCCGTCGCAGTCGTCGGGCTGTCCGCAAGCACGACAGCCGAGACGCTGAGCGGCCCGCTCGCGGCCCTCTGGCTCGGACTGCTTCCTGTGGCGCTCTATCGTCGTTGGGCGACTATTGCGCTTTTGTTTGTAGCGGCGGCACTACTTTTTCTCACGTTGCTTGCGCTGCCCTTCAATTCGACGGCGTTCATCATCGATTTCTGGACGTCCACGTTGATGTTGGTGCTCGCGTTGCCGCGCCGCCAACCGACGTGAAGCACTATAAAAACGATTCACCTCAGCCGCATTAATAACGATTTCCCGAAAGGACTGGGCTAACATGCCCGACCGTGAGCGCGGCGGAGCGTTACCGTCTCGTCCGGACCGTCGCCAGCGGCGGCATGGCCCAGGTGATCGAGGCCGTCGCCTC
>DATFXS010000432.1:0-12693 GCA_035315605.1 Polyangia bacterium | reverse complement strand
GTGCCGGTCGCGCCGATGACGCGGGTGATCGCGCCGGTCGCGGGATCGACCTCCGCGATGCGATCGCCGTCCGGATCGGCGGTGACGCTGCCCTTCGGAATGATCGTCACGTAGGTGCCACCGCCCACGATCGAGACGATGTCGCCGCTCGACATCCAGGGGTTGGGCGCGCCGGGCGCGTTCAGGTTGCCGATGCCGGTGACGTTGCCGCTGTCGGGATCGATCCGGACGTAGGAGTCGTTGACGTAACCGACCAGCGCTTCGCGGTCGGGCAGCACCGTCCCCTGCGGCACGAACGCGAGCGAGTTCGGGTACGAACCGGTCTTGAGCACGGTGCAGGCGGCGGTCGTCTTGTCGATCGAGACGAGACGGCCGGTGATCACGGTGTGCTCGGACATCGCGGCGGTCCCGGCCATGTTGCCGGCGCGGTCGAGCGCGATGTCCAGCATCTCCGCCACGCCCTGGCTGGTCTCGAGGCAGCTGAAGTTGCCGACGGTGGTGAAGGTGCCGGCGATCGGGTCGAAGCGGTACAGCGTCAGATCGCTGTGCGCGTAGACCTCGCCGACGTGCGGATCCAGGTCGGCGGACGCGAACCCGTCGGCGAACGGCGAGCCGTCGTACGGCGCGATCCCGAGATCGATGATCGGCCGGTCGACCGCGCCGCCGTCGTCGCCCGTCATCCCGACGACCCGCGCGCAGCCCGATAGCGCGCAGGCCAGCCAGAGGCCGCGACGCCCGAGACGCTGCCACAGCGTCGCCACGGCGGCAGTATCGCGCCTGAGCCGCCGCCCGCCAATCGACCGCGCCGCCGCCGCCCATCCGGAGCATTTTCACCTGGCAGACATGTGTCCATTATGATAGACAAGGCCGGCATGTTGATGGGGTTTCTGGGCGGGGCCCTGATCGGCCTCGCCGCGACGCTGTACTTTGTCGCCACCGGCCGAACCGCGGGCGTCAGCGGGATCTTGGGCGGCGCACTCGGGCGTGATCGCGAGGCGCGCGGCGAGCGGATCGCGTTCCTCGCCGGCCTGGTCGGCGTCGGTCTGCTGACGGCCGTCGTGTCGTCGCCCGCGGTCGCGAACCCCTACCCGCTGCCGCTGCTGGTCGTCGCCGGCGTCCTGGTCGGGTTCGGAACGCGCCTGGGCGGAGGCTGCACCTCCGGCCACGGTGTCTGCGGCATCTCGCGTTTTTCGATCGCCTCGCTGATCGCGACCGCGACGTTCATCGCCGCCGGGGCTGCCACCGTGGCGATTGCTCACCGCTTGCTCGCGTCGGGGGTGGCGCCGTGAAGGGCCGCACCATCGGCGCGCTGGTCGCGGGCGCGCTGTTTGGCGTGGGCCTGGTCGTCTCGGGGATGACGGATCCGCGAAATGTCATCGGCTTCCTCGATTTCTCTGGCCACTGGAACCCGCGCCTGGTCGCGGTGATGGCCGGCGCGGTCGGCGTTCACGCGTCGCTGCTGGCGCTGCTCGGGCGCGCGCCGCGACTGCGCCGCATACGACCGCTGCTGGACCGAAAGCGCCGCATCGACGGGGCGCTGGTCGCGGGCGCCGCCATCTTCGGCGTCGGCTGGGGCCTCTCCGGTTACTGCCCGGGACCGGCGCTGGTCTCGCTCGGCTTCGGCGTCCGGACGGCCGTCGCATTCGTGGCGGCGATGATCGCCGGTGTCGTCGCGGCGGGGCTCATCCGCAAGCGAGGGCGCACACCGACGGGCGGCTGCGAGATGCCCTGAGTCGGTGAGGCGTTCCTGCGCGGTCCAACAATCGGGCTGCACAGCATCGCCACACGGGTCACTTCGATCGAGCGAGCGTCGGCATCGGCGCCCCCCGATTCGCGCCGCTTTCTCTTTCCCCGCTTGAGCTTCGTCCGGTGGCACGTACACTGCTTGCAACTCGGGCCCGGCATTTCCGCCACGGCCAACCACCAAGGAGACTGACGATGAACCTCACCCGCATCATTTTCCTCGCCTTCGCCGTTCTGCTGCCGACCTCGTGGACGATCGCGCGCGCCGCCGACGAAGCCCCGGCCGCTGACGCCCCGAAGAAGGAGAAGAAGGCGAAGAAGAGCAAGAAGGCCGACGGCGACAAGAAGGAAGAGAAGAAGGCCGAGTAGCCCTTCTTCCTCGGTCGCGCAGGCGCGCGACATCCCGAAAAACCCCGGCTCGTCCGGGGTTTTTCTTTTGTGGGCTCTGCGCCGCGAGCGCGCGTGGGTCGGAGTCGTTAACAAAAGTCAGACACGTCAGAAACGCCGCCGTCGCACCGCGCGTGTTCTCATGCGCACATGACGGTTTCCGTTCCGTCTCCGGATACCGACGCCGGCGATCCGCCCCCCAAGAGCGCGCCGCCCGCCCCCAGCGCGCCAACCGGCCCCAGCCGCCGCGCCAGCCTGGCCGACGCGGACTTCCGCGCCGCCGTCGTCGCCCACGTCGTGCACACCTGCGCGAAGGAGATCCGCGACGCTTCGGCGCTCGACTTCTATCACGCGTTCGCGCACACGGTCCGCGACCGGCTGGTCCACCGCTGGCTGGCGACGCAGCGGACGCACATCGCCCGCGACGTGAAGCGCGTCTGCTACCTCTCCTCGGAGTTCCTGACCGGACGCAGCCTGGGCCTCTGCCTGATGAACATGGACCTCCATATGTCGGCGGTCGAGCTGGCCGCGGACTACGGCTTCGACCTCAACGAGATCCTCGAATGCGAGGGCGACCCGGGGCTGGGCAACGGCGGCCTCGGCCGGCTGGCCGCCTGTTTCATGGATTCGCTGGCCACCCTGCAGCTGGCCGCGATCGGCTACGGCATCCGCTACGACTTCGGCATGTTCGAACAGCGGATCGACGGCGGGCGGCAGGTCGAGCAGCACGACAACTGGCTGCACCTCGGCAACGCCTGGGAGCTGCCGCGCCACGAGGACGCGCAGCGGGTCCGCTTCGGCGGGCGGGTGGTGTTCCAGCACGATCGCGACGGCCGCCTGCGCGCCGACTGGATCGAGACGCGCGACGTGATCGGCCTGCCCTACGATTCGTTCATCGTCGGCCACCGCACCGACACCGCGAACACGCTGCGGCTGTGGGCTGCGCGCGCGACGCGCGACTTCGACCTTCAGTTCTTCAACGAGGGCGACTTTCGCCGCGCGGTCGAGGAGAAGATCGACACCGAGAACATCTCGAAGGTCCTGTACCCGAACGATCAGAGCGAGGAGGGCAAGGCGCTGCGCCTCAAGCAGCAGTACTTCTTCGTGGCCTGTTCGATCGCCGACATGGTCCGGCGCTTCAAGCAGCTGCACACCGACTTCGCCGTCTTCCCGGACAAGTTCGCGATCCAGCTGAACGACACCCACCCGTCGATCGCGGTGGCCGAGCTGATGCGCGTGCTGCTCGACGACGAGGGGCTGGACTGGAACGCCGCCTGGTCGATCGTCGAGCGGACGATCGCCTACACCAATCACACGCTGCTGCCGGAGGCGCTGGAGCGCTGGCCCGTGACGCTGTTCGAGCGCCTACTGCCGCGCCACTTGCAGATCATCTACGAGATCAACCAGCGGTTCCTCTGGCAGGCGCAGCTGCGCTGGCCAGGTGAAGGCGATCGGTTGGCGCGCGTGTCGATCATCGAGGAGTCGCCGCGCCGGCAGGTCCGGATGGCCCACCTGGCCACCGTCGCGGCCCACAGCATCAACGGCGTCGCGGCGATGCACTCGGACCTGGTCAAGAGCGATCTCTTGCCCGACTTCCACGCGCTGTGGCCCGAGCGGTTCAACAACAAGACCAACGGCGTGACGCCGCGGCGCTGGCTGCTGCACGCGAACCCGCGCCTGACCCGCCTGCTCTCGAGCCGCATCGGATCCAGCTGGATCGATCTGCCCGAGCTCGGGCGCCTGCAGGCGCTGGCCGCCCACGCCGACGACGAGGATCTGCTCGACGCGCTGCACGCCGTGAAGCAGGCCAACAAGCGGGACCTCGTGCAGCTGGTCCTCCACCGCACCGGGGTCGAGCTGTCCGCCGACGCGATGTTCGTCGTCCAGATCAAGCGCATCCACGAATACAAGCGCCAGCTGCTCGCCTGCCTGCAGATCGTGGCGCACTACCTGGCGCTCAAGCGCGATCCCGACGCTGCGACCGTGCCGCGCGCCTACCTGTTCGCGGGCAAGGCCGCGCCCGGCTACCAGATGGCCAAGCTGCACATCCGCCTCATCAACGACGTCGCCGGCGTCATCAACACCGACCCGGCCGTGCGCGGGAAGCTGGCGGTCGCGTTCGTGCCCAACTACGGCGTCTCGCTGGCGCAGGCGATCATCCCGGCCTCTGATCTGTCGGTGCAGATCTCGACGGCGGGCAAGGAGGCGTCGGGGACCAGTAACATGAAGTTCGCGCTCAATGGCGCGCTGACCATCGGCACGCTGGACGGCGCCAACGTCGAGATCCGCGACGCCGTCGGGCACGACAACTTCTTCCTCTTCGGCCTGACCGCCGCGGAGGTGGCCGCCGCGCGCGCGGGCGGCTACCGCCCCGCCGACGTCATCGCCGCGAACCCGCTGCTGCAGGAGGTGCTGTCGCTGATCTCGTCCGGCTTCTTCAGCCTGGGAGACCGCGATCGCTACCGCCCGGTCGTCGACAGCCTGCGCTATGACGACCCGTACATGGTCTGCGCCGACTTCGACGCGTACGCCGCCCGCGAGGCGCGGGCAGCCGCCGCCTACGCGGACCGGGCCAGCTGGTCGCGCATGGCGCTGCACAACATCATCGGCGCCAGCCGCTTCTCCAGCGACGCCACCATTCGCCAGTACGCGCGCGAGATCTGGGGCCTCGAACCGGTGCGCACGAACCTGTCGCTGGTCGATACCGGGTGACTAGCCGGGCTCTTCGTCGCTGTCGTAACGCGCCCAGGGAATCGCGCGGAGGCGCTCGAAGCTGATCGGCTCGCCCGAAACTTCGCTGATGCCGTAGCTGCCCGCCGCGATTCGGCGAAGCGCGTCCTCGACCTCGCGAAGCTCCGCCTGGTCCCGGCCGGCGCGCAGGATGGCGTCGTCCTGTTCGCGGGTCTGCTCTGCGGCGTCGATCGGCTCGACCTCCGGCTCCGCCTCCCGCGCCACCGCCTGATCCCGCTGCAAGCGCCGGAGCAGATCGACGCGCTGACGCTCCAGGCGACCGCGCAAGAGGTCGATCTGTTCGCCAGTCAACCCGGCGGCGTTGTGGCCTTCCCCGGCGGTCATGGTCGTCGTGCCGAATATGGCGACGGAAACGAGGAACGGAAGATCGGGCCTACCTGGGTGGGGCGCCGTGCGTGGCGAGCCATCGGCGCGCCGACGTCGTGTCGACGCCGAACCGCTCGAAGCCCGGGATCACCAGCTCGCCGACGGAGGCGAGGTACTGGTCGTAAAGGACGCGCGGCGCTGGGCAGCCGTGGGCCGGCAGATCGATGTCCGGATAGACGGAGACGCGCTTGCGGACGTAGGCCTCGTAGGCGTCTAGCAACGGCACCAGCATGCTCTCGATCGTTCGCGCAGCGGGCGCCACGGGCGACGCGAGAAACGCCCAGCCGAGCTGGCCGTGGCCGACTTCGTCGGCGAGCAGCATGTGCAGCGCGGCGCGCGCGAGGGGCGAGGTGGCTGCTTCGCGGCAGCCAGCGAGGTACGCGGACGCGAACGTCTCGCTGATGCAACAGAACCCGACGACGTGCTGCACCTGCGAGCGCGCGCCGGCCTCGTGGTCGTCGGGCGGAAGCACCAGCGGCGGCACCGCCGACGCGGCGGCCGGATCGTACGCGGCCGCGACGCGCCCGCAGAGGTCGGCATGCGTCGCCTCCTGAACGACCGAAAGATCGGCCGACTCGACCAGCGCCGGAGGCGCGCCCAGGGCGCGGAGATCGTCCGCGACGACGGCCAGCACCTCGCCCGCCCGTCGTTCCGACTGCGCGCGCAGCGCCCAGTACGTCGCGCAGGCGCGGCGCGCGTCGCCGTCGAGTTGCCCGATGGTGTCGTCGCGTTCGGGAAGCGCGAGCGCGGATCGGGAGATGCCGCGGCTCACGCGATGACGACGACGGCGATGCAGCTGCAGTTCGCCGGATTGAGCGCGAACCCGGCGTCGCAGCCGGCGTCACAGCTGGCATCGCGCGGCTCGTCGCTTCCGGCGTCGGTCGGCGCGGCATCGGTTCCCGGGCCGAAGACGATGTCGAAGCTGACATCGAACGTCGGGACGTCGCTGCGGCTGCCGAGGTCGATGCGCAGGTCGGGCGCGCCGCCGCCGTCCGTGGCGCTGCCGTCCGAGAGCTGCCCGGCGGCGTCCCTCGTCGGGTTGTCGGCCAGCGTCGCGCGCCGGCAGCTCCCCGCCCCCATCGCCGCGCCCGCCAGCACGACGGCATGAAACAAACGGCCCGGCGGCGTCAAGCCCACGCCCCAAAGTGTCGCGGTGGCGGACGCACGGGTCAAGCGCTTGCCCTCTCCCCCACCCTCTCCCGCAAGCGGGAGAGGGAGAAAGAAGGATCCCCTCGGCCCCGCGAAGATCTGATCCGGTCCCCTCGCCCCGCGCAGCGGGGAGAGGGTTAGGGTGAGGGCCGACCTACCGGAACGCTTGCTGCAGCTTGTCGAGCTCCGCCTTGCCCGGGCAGAGCTTCTCGTACGGTACCTTGCTGAGCGGCACGTCGGTGGTGCCGTTGATGTCGTGCATGTCGGCCGCGCGCTTCTCGATGAACAGGATCCCGGTCGCGACCTCGCCGCGCTGGCGGTGGTGCTCGAGCAGCTCGGTGGCGCGCGCGCGATCCGACGGATCGTACTCGGGGGCCAGCTTGCGCAGCCGCACCGTGCTACCGTCGTGCAGCGTCACGGTGATGGTCGTCCCCTCCTCGTAGGCCGCGGTGATCTCCTGGGCCGGCGGCACGAAGTCGGCCTGCACCACTTTCAACAAGTGCTTGCGCGTGTGCAGGTAGCTCTTGGTCGACCCCTCGTGATCGTTGAAGGTCACACAGGGCGAGATGACGTCGATCAGCGCGAACCCGCGATGCGAGAGCGCCGCTTTGAGGATCGGCACCAGCTGCGCCTTGTCGCCCGAGAAGCTTCGCGCCACGAACGTCGCGCCGAGATCCAGCGCCAGCGCGCAGGGATCGATGGGGGCGAAACGGTTGGCCTCGCCGCGCTTGCTCTTCGACCCGACGTCGGCCGACGCCGAGAACTGACCCTTGGTCAGGCCGTAGACGCCGTTGTTCTCGACGACGTAGACCATGTCGAGGTTGCGCCGCACGGCGTGCGCCAGCTGGCCAATCCCGATCGACAGCGAATCGCCGTCGCCGGAGATGCCGATGTACGTCAGCTCGCGGTTGGCGGCGTTGGCGCCGGTCGCGATCGACGGCATCCGGCCGTGCGCGGAGTTGAACCCGTGCGCGCCGCTGACGAAGTAGGTCGGCGTCTTCGACGAGCAGCCGATCCCGGACAGCTTCGCGATCATGTGCGGCGGCGTCTCCAGCTCGTAGAACGAACGGACGATCGCCGCGGTGATCGAATCGTGCCCGCAGCCGGCGCACAGCGTCGACGGCGCGCCCTCGTAGTCGCGCAGCGTGAGGCCCAGCTTGTTGGGCTTGAGGTGCGGGTGGGCGACCCCTGGCTTCGGCGTCGGCATCAGCTGCGCTCCTGCTGCAGCTGGCTGGTGACGCCGTCGACGACGTGCCGGCTCGACAGCGGGAAGCCGCCGTACACCAGGATCGAGCGCAACTTCTCCTTGGGCACGCTCGTCTCCAGCGTCAGCAGCGACCGGAGCTGCGCGTCGCGGTTCTGCTCGACGACGAAGATCCGGTCGTACGACGCCAGGAACCTCTCGACGGTTTCGCCGAACGGGAACGCGCGGATGCGCATGTAGTCGCCGACGATGCCGCGCTCGGCGAGCGCCGCGACCGCCTCGCGCACGGCCGGGTCGCAGCCGCCCAGGGAGATGATGCCGAACGTCGCGTCCGTCTGCAGGCGGATGGCCGGCTCGGGCACCGCCTGCGCGGCGGCCCGATGCTTCTTCAGCAGCCGATCCATCACCTCCTGGTATTCGTCCGGGATCTCGGTGTAGCCGCCGTATTTGTTGTGCCCGGAGCCGCGCGTGAAGAACGCCCCCTTGGCGTGAACGCCGGGCAGCGTGCGCGCCGCGACGTGGTCCGCGTTCTCGTTCGCGTAGCGGTGGAAGCGCGGCATCTTCTCAAGCTCCGCCGCGCTGAGCACGCGCCCGCGATCGGGGCGGTAGGCGTCGTCCCACTTGAAGCGCGGGCAGACCCAGTCGTTCATCCCGATGTCCAGGTCGGACAGCAGGAAGACCGGCGTCTGGAACCGCTCGGCCAGGTCGAACGCCGCCACCGCCAGCGTGAAGCACTCCTCCGGGTTGGCCGGGAACAGCACGATGTGCTTGGTGTCGCCGTGCGAGGCGTACGCCGCCATCAGGATGTCGCCCTGCTGCGTGCGGGTCGGCATGCCGGTCGACGGCCCCGTGCGCTGAACGTCGACGATCACCGCCGGGATCTCGGCGTAATAGGCCAGCCCGATCAGCTCGCTCATCAGCGAGATCCCCGGGCCCGACGTGGACGTGAACGCGCGCGCGCCGTTCCACGACGCGCCGATCACCATCCCGATCGCCGCCAGCTCGTCTTCGGCCTGGAGGATGCAGAAGTTGTTCTTGCCGGTGTCGGGGTCGCGGCGATAGCTCGAACAGAATTCCTTGAACGCGTCCATCACCGACGTCGATGGCGTGATCGGATACCAGGCCGCCACCGTGGCCCCCGCGTACACGCAGCCGAGGGCGGTCGCGGTGTTGCCGTCGATCAGGATCCGGTCGTCGGTCGCGTGCATCTTCTCCAGCCGGATCGGCAGCGGGCACGGGAGATGCTCCTTGGCGTAGTCGTATCCGGCCCGCAGCGCGGCGTGATTCGAATCCCGCAGCGCCTTCTTCTTGGAAAATTTCTCATCGAGCAGCTCGTCGATGACGTGCATGTCGATGTCGAGCAGCGCCACCAGCGTGCCCAGGTAGGCGATGTTCTTCATCAGGATTCGCTCGCGCGACTCCTTGAAGATCGCATTGCACATCTGCGCCAGCGGCACGCCCAGGAAGGTGATGTCCGGGCGCGCCAGCGCCGCGTCCAGCGGCCAGCTCGAATCGTAGAGGATGTACCCGCCCGAGCGCACCTCCTTGACGTCGCGCACGTACGTCTCGGAGTTCATGGCGATGACGAGGTCGTAGTCCAGCGCGCGCGACACGTGGCCGCTCTTGTTGACGCGCACCTCGTACCAGGTCGGCAACCCCTGGATGTTCGAGGGGAACAGGTTCTTGCCCGACACCGGGATCCCCATCCTGAAGATCGCCTGCATCAGCAGGCCGTTCGCGCTCGCCGAGCCGGTGCCGTTGACGTTCGCCAGCTTGAGCGCGAAGTCGTTGACGCGCACTTCGACCGGGCTCGTCTTCGAGGCCCCCGACTTGCCTGCATGTGGGCGCCCCCCTGCAGGGCGCAGACCGTCCTCCAATGCACTCCGCTTGTCTAAGTGTTCTTGTTCCATCCCACGTTGCCGTTTTGTCCCGCGTGAGGAAGCTTGAGGTCGAACTTCTGCATGTCCCACGCCGCCGTTGGGCAGCGCTCGGCGCACAGCCCGCAGTGCACGCAGACATCCTCGTCCTTCACCATCACGCGACTCGTCTGCGGCAGCGAACCCGACACGAACAGTGCCTGCTCCTTGTTGTTGGCGGGGACCGTCAGCCGGTTACGCAGCTCGTCTTCCTCGCCGTTGGGCGCGATCGTAAGACAAGTCGTCGGACAGACGTCGATGCAGGCATCGCATTCGATGCACTTCGCGTCGGTGAAGACGGTCTGAATGTCGCAGTTGAGGCAACGTTCCACCTCGCGCGCCGTCTGCTCGGGGTCGAACCCCAGCTCGACCTCGATGGCCAGCTTGGAGAAGCGCTCGCGCAGATCGACGTGCTTCATCTTCGCGCGCTTGGCCGGGTTGTAGTCGTTGCTGTAGCTCCACTCGGCCAGCCCCATCTTCTGCGTGATGAGGTTCATCCCCTCGGGCGGCCGCTCGGTCACCGGCTTGCCGCTGCAGTGGTTGTGAATCGAGATCGCCGCCTCGTGCGCGTGCGCCACGGCCCAGATGATGTTCTTCGGCCCGAACGCCGAGTCGCCGCCGAAGTAGACCCCCGGCCGGGTCGACTGCATCGTCGCCTGGTCGACGACCGGCAGGCCCCACTTGTCGAACTCGATGCCCGCGTCGCGCTCGATCCACGGGAAGGCGTTCTCCTGGCCGATCGCCAGGATCACGTCATCGGCGGGGAGCACGATGGTGTCGATCGTCCGCGAGGTCTGGCGGCCCTTGTCGTCCTCGCGCCACTCGACGCGCTCGAACTCCATCCCCTTGAGCTTGCCGCCTTCGACGACGAAGCGCTTGGGGACGTGGTTGACGAGGATCTCGATCTGCTCTTCCTCGGCGTCTTCCAGCTCCCACGGCGACGCCTTGAAGAACTGGCGCGGCCGGCGCGCCATCACCTTCACGTCCTTTCCGCCGAGGCGCCGCGACGTCCGGCAGCAGTCCATCGCCGTGTTGCCGACGCCGATGATGAGGACGTGCTCGCCGATCTTGTCGATGTGGCCGAAGGCGACCCCGGCCAGCCAGTCGATGCCGATGTGCACGTGCGCGGCCGCCTCTTGCCGCCCGGGAAGGTCCAGCTCCTTGCCGCGCGGCGCCCCCGTGCCGACGAAGACGGCGTCGAAGGCGGGCTTGCTGTCGAGCAGGCCCTTGAGGCTGTTGACCGGGGTGCTGTAGCGAATCTCGACGCCCCGGTCGAGGATCATCGCGATCTCCTCGTCCAGGACCGCGCGCGGCAGGCGGAACGTCGGCACGTTCGTGCGCATCAGCCCGCCCGGCTCGGCGAAGCGTTCGAAGATCACGACCTCGTAGCCGAGCGGCGCCAGGTCGTTCGCCACCGCCAACGACGCCGGACCGGCGCCGATGCAGGCGATCCGCTTGCCGTTCTTCTTGGCCGGAATCGCGGGCAGCTGGCCGGTGATGTCGCCCCGCAGATCGGACGCGACGCGCTTGAGCCGGCAGATTGCGACCGGCTTCTCGTCCACCCGCGTCCGCCGGCACGCCGGCTCGCACGGACGGTCGCACGTGCGTCCGAGGATCCCCGGAAACACGTTGCTGTCGCGGTTCAGCAGGTAAGCTTCGGTGTACTTCCCCTGGGCGATCAGCCGGATGTACTCCGGCACGTTCGTGTGCGCCGGACACGCCCACTGGCAATCGACCACCTTGTGGAAGTAGCTCGGGTTTTTGACGTCAGTCGGCTTCACCCGCGGGGGCTCCGGTAGGCGCAGCGCACTCTAGACCGAAGTCCCCCTTTGCGCCATGGAAAGACGCTGAAAACGGCCGGAATCCTTGAGAAGGGTCAGCCCGCGCCGGGCGCGGAGCCGACCCCCGAGCCCTGCTTTAGACCGTACGCCTCCTGCGGAGCAACAGCCGGTAGATCCCGAGCAAGACCATGGCGCCGATGATCGACGCGATGATGCCCGGCCCACTCGTCCCCGAGTGGTACCAGCCCAACGATCGCCCGACGAACCCAGCCACGAGCGAGCCCGCGATACCGAGCAGCATGGTGATGATCACACCGCCCGGATCCTTGCCCGGCATGAACAGCTTCGCCAGAGCACCCACGATCAACCCCACGATGAGTGACCACAAAATGTGCATCCTGCCCTCCCCTTCACCCTGAAGCTGCGGCGGACCCCCCGGCCCGACAAGCGCGGCCGGTGTTTTCTTGGCCCTGCCGGCAGTTGTGCGACTATATTTGCGCCTTGCGCTCACAGGAGACATCCAAGACAGCGCAGATTGCCAGGCTGTCGCGCGAGAACGCCGCGCTCAAGCGTGAGCTGGCCCGGCTACAGGTCTACCGGGCGATGGCCTACCGGGACCCACTGACCGGGGTCTGGAACCGGCGCTACTTCGAGGAGCGGCTCAACGAGGAGCTGAGCCGCTCGCAGCGGGCGGGCAGCTCCCGGCGGTTCTCCGTGATGGTCCTGGACCTCAACGACTTCAAGGCGACCAACGACCGGTACGGGCACCCCGTGGGCGACACCGTGCTCAAGGACGTCGGCGATTTCCTGGTCACGCACCTGCGCCACCACGACGTCGCCTGCCGGACCGGGGGCGACGAGTTCACCGTGCTGCTTCCCGATCTGCCGGCAGACGACTGCGGCCACCTGGTCGACCGGCTGCGCAGCGTCCTCGAGACCGCGAACGCCAAGCGCGAGATTCCGATCTCGCTCAGCATCGGCACCGCCAGCTGGCCCGAGGCCGGCGACACGGTCGACGCGCTGCTGACCCGCGCCGACGAAGCGATGTACGCTGACAAGCACCGGCACCGCGCCACGAAGAAGATTCCCGTGACCGGCCGCCGCGAGGTCGCCCGCCGCTCGGCGGCCCGCCGCTCCCGCGTCCACGTCGAGGCCTAGTCTTCTCCCTCGCCCCGCGAAGCGGGGACAGGTCGAACGCTACGCCTAGTCTTCTCCCCCGCCCCGCGAAGCGGGGAGAGGGTCGGGGAGAGGGGCCGACGCTTCATCGCGGGCCCCCCTCTCCCGCCGAGCCTTCGGCTCGTCGGCCTCTCCCCCTTCGGGGGCGAGGCGATGAGAAGCGCGGTCCGCGGCGTCGCAGCGGGCGAGGAGGATCGGATCCGCCAGGGCCTGCCCGATC
>DATFXS010000431.1:0-5045 GCA_035315605.1 Polyangia bacterium | reverse complement strand
AGCAGCTGAGGAGTCGGACGTTCCGGCACGGGCGGACGAGTGGGGGCAACCGCCGGCAGCGTCTTGGCCGCCGGGTTCGCGGTCCAGCCCGGCAGCGGCGTGGACGGTCCCTGCGTGCGCGGGTTGTCGTGCGCGGCGCGCTCCTCGGGAGACCGGTCCTGGCTGCTGTCGAGCGGTAGATCGCCGAGGCCGATCTGGCGTCTGCCGCCGGCGAGGATGCTGGCGTTTCGCAGCACCTTCTCCAGCTCGCGCACGTTGCCCGGCCAGCGGTGAAGGAACAGCGCCTGGTACGCCCAGATGTCGAAGGAGCGGACCTTGTCGCGCAGGAAGTAGCTGGCGAACAGACCGATGTCCTCCGGACGATCGCGCAGCGGCGGGATCACGAACCGTTCCGAGCCGAGTCGCGCCGCCAGGTCCAGCCGGATGCCCTGGAAGTCGTCGTTCGGAGCGACGACGCGGTGGCTGGCCGCGATCACGCGAACGTCGATCTTTCGCCGCCGCGTGGCCCCCAGCGACAACAGCTCGCGGTCCTGCAGGAAGCGCAGCAACTTCGACTGGGCGCCCGTCGGCATCTCGCCGATCTCGTCCAGGAACAGCGTCCCGTTCGCCGCCTGCTCCAGCAGGCCGGCTTTGCCTTGCTCCGCCATCGAGTGGGCGCCCCGCGCGTACCCGAACAGCTCGCTCTCGATCAGCGAATCCGGCAGCGCGGCGCAGTTTATCGCCACCATCGATCCGCTGCGGCCACTCTCGCGGTGGATGGCGTTGGCGAACACCTCCTTGCCGACGCCCGTCTCGCCGCCGAGCAAGATCTCGACGTCGGAGCGGGCCAGCTGCCGCAGCCGGCTCGTCAGGCGCGCGATGGCCGGCGACATCGTCGGGACCGGACAGAAGGGCCGGGTCAGCTGCGTCCGGATCGCCGCCAGATCCTCGCGCGACGTCTGGCGATAGACGAACACGTGGGCGCCCATGAAGATCACCGCCCCGTCGTGCAGCACGCACTCCTCGCGCAGCAGCTCGCCGTTGACGAAGGTGCCGTTGCGGCTCCCGAGGTCGCGCAGAACGACCGTCTTCGCGTCGAGCCGCCTCATCACGGCGTGCGCGCGCGACATCATCGGATCGGAGGTCGCGAAGCGCGGCGCCACTGCCGCGTCGGTTCGCCGTCCGAGCTCCAGCGCCGTTCCGATCTCGATCAGGCGCAGCCCTTCGGCGCCCGCGGCGGGGACCGCTTGACCGGCGCAGATCAGAATGTGACAGATCTGGTCCCGCGGCAGATCGGGCAGATCAATCCCAGGCGTCGTATCGATTCCGCGCATTGGTAGCGAAAGAAGAGTCGCACGAGCCCGAAATTTCAGGCGTCCAGATTGGCCACGGTGCCGCGCGGCCCCATACCGACATCGACGGCACCGTGGGGACGGGTGCGACATCACCCGTCACGTTTGCGACATCTCATGTCGCGCCCACGACCTCTCTCATCTCGCGCCCGCCGACCTGCCCAACAAAACGCAGGTTTGGCAATGACGGAGCAAACGGCATCAACGATGTTCGTTGCGGGCGCGACGCGACATTACATTGACTCCCGCCCCCTCCCCGGACCTGGCTGCTCTCACAAGAAGGTTTCCATGATGTCGGGCCGAGTCTGTATGGGCATGCCGGCGGTCACTTGTTGGCCCCGCGCCCCCGGCACAGAATCGGTTGCTGCATGGTGGCGACGCGTCTTTTGCCGGTTCCGGGCCTGCTGCTGGCCGCGGCGCTGGCCGGCTGCTCGCACGCGCCGGCCCGCCAGGCGCGCGCCCCCGGCGGGCAGCCCGCCCTGCGCGTGATGACCTACAACGTGAACTTCGGCATCCCGGGCGACGGGCCGACGCTGGCGGCGATCGAGAGCGGCAAGGCTGATGTCATCTTCCTGCAGGAGATCAACCGGGCGTGGGAGGAGGCGCTGCGCGCCAAGCTGGGCGCCGCGTATCCACACACTGCGTTTTACCCGCGCGGCGGCGCGGGCGGCATCGCCGTGATGTCGCGGCTGCCGATCCGTTCTCAGCAGCTGATCTCGCGCGAGGAAGACGACGGTTGGTTCCCGGCGCTGCGGCTGGTGCTCGAATCTCCGCTGGGGCCGGTGCAGGCGCTGGTGGTTCACCTGCGCCCGCCCGTCAGCGACGGCGGCAGCTTCGTCGCCGGACATTTCACCGCGCCGGCGATCCACGAAAAGGAGATCGCCCGCTTCTGTCAGGCGCTGGATCGTTCGCTGCCGACGCTGGTCGTGGGCGACTTCAACGAAGAGGAAGACGGGCGCGCCGTCGCCTACCTGGCGCGCGCCGAATGGAAGATGAAGAGCGCCTTGCCCGAATTCGCGCCCGACCGCCCGACCTGGCGCTGGCCGACCAGCTTCCACACCTTCGAGCGCCGCCTCGACCACATCATCTATGATCTTCGGCTGGAGCCGCTCAACGTCGAGGTGCTGGACGCCGGCAACTCCGATCACTTCCCGGTCGTCGGCGTGTTCGTCCTGGCGCGCGCGCCCGCGTAGGCGTCTTCCATCGCGGCCTCCTCGCGCCGATCGGCCTCGCGCCGTGCCGCCGCCTGCCGGCGCGCGATCGCCTTCTCGACCACCTCGCGCCGCTGTCGGGCCCGGAGGTGGGCCGCCCGCGCCGCCGTGTCACCATCGATCGCCGGCGCGACGACCTCCCTGCGATGACGTTCGAATGCCTGTTCGGCGGTCTCGACGTTCGCGGCCAGTCGCGCCCAGAACCGCCGGCGCGCCTGCGCATCCGCCGCCCGCTCGCTGCCGCCCGCGCCAGCCCCCCCGGCGCCATCGTCGCGGCGCGCCGCGGCGAGCGCCCCGCGCGCAGCCTCCGCGGCCGACGACAACCGGGCCGACCCCTCCTCGGCGGCGCGACGGGCAGACGCCGCCCCGGCGAGCGCCCGCTCGGCCGCCCGCTCCGCCTCGACCCGCAGGTCGAGCAGGGGGCCCAGGACACCCCTCAGACCTGACCCGTAACTCTTCATTGAAACTTGTGTTTTGGGATCCTACCCTCGACCTGCATGACCGCCACCTCCCACCAGCTGGCCGCGGCGCGCCGCTACCGCATCGAGCGGTACCTGACGGAAGGCGGGATGGGTGCGATCTACGTCGGCAAGAAGGTCGGGCCGGGCGGCTTCGAGAAGGAGGTCGTCCTCAAGCAGCTGCTGCCCGAGTACACATCGCGGCCGGAGTTCCGCGATCTGTTTTTCCGCGAAGCGAAAATTTCGGCCACGCTGGATCACGCGAACATCGTCCACACCTTCGACCTGGTCGAGTCGGACGAATCGCTGTTCATCGTGATGGAGTACGTGCGCGGCACCGACCTGCGCACGATCGTCCGCCGCGCCAAGCTCCGCCGCCGCGAGCTGGCGCCGGGCGCGGCGCTGCACATCATCCTCGAGGTGCTGGCCGGGCTGGCCTACGCGCACACGCGCCGGAACCCCGACGGCGCGTCGCTGGCGATCATCCATCGCGACGTCTCGCCCTCGAACATCCTCTGCTCCGTGCAGGGCGAGGTGAAGCTGTCCGATTTCGGCATCGCCAAGGCGGCCACGCATTCGTCTCTCTTCTATCGCGTGCGCGGCAAGGTCGGCTACATGTCGCCCGAGCAGGCGCGCAACGAACCGATCGATCACCGCACCGATCTCTACTCGGTCGCGGTCTGCCTGTACGAGGCGCTGACCGCCGAGCGCCTGTTCGTCGGCGATCTGAGCACGCCCGCCGACGTGCTCTACAGCCAGCCGATCATCCCGCCGTCGCAGAAGCGAAAGACGTTGCCGCGCGCGCTGGACGTCGTGATGGCGACCGCGCTCGCGCCGAAGCCCGAGGATCGCTACCAGGACGCGGTCGCGTTCGCGGAAGCGCTGCGCCAGGTCGCGCACCGCCATGGCCTCGGCTTCTCGGCGCCTCAGCTGGCCGAGCACCTGCGTCAGATCCTCGGCCGTGATCCGGAGCTGTGGCTGAGCGACGACAAGGCCGGGCCGACAGGTGATCCGTCGACGCAGAAGATCGCCAAGGAGCTGGAAGGCAAGGAAGCAAAGTCAATAGGCGTGGTGATGGACGGCGCAAACTTGTACGTCGTCGACAACGCCGACGTGGTAAGCCAAAAGGCACCGGTGAGCACTCGAAATCCGAAATCTGATCCGCTGCGCACCTTGCCCTCGCGCTTCGGCGCCGATGAGGATGAGAGCGACGAGACCACCCGGCGGCAGCCCGATCCGATCGCCGCCGCGCACGCGGCCGCGACCCGCGACCCGATGATCCCGATCGACGAGGAAGACGAAGACGAGATCCCGACCCGCAACTACGAACCGGACGCCTTCGACGCGGGCGCGGACGGACTGACACCTCCGCCGCCGGTCCGGGCGCCCGGCCAGCCGATCCGGCCGGCGAAAGTTACCCCGCCCCCACCGCCGCCGGTGCGGCTCGACAACGCGTTCATGCCGCCGCCGCCGCTGCCGCCCGAATCGCCGTTCGACGAGTTTCCGCCGACGCCCGGGCCCGACCCCGCCTTCAGCAGCGAAGAGCCGGAGTTCGCGTCCGAGACGCCGCCGCCGATGCGGCCGTCGGGAGCGTTCACCGCGCTGCCGCCACCCCAGCCGTTCGGCGGCCTTCCGCCGGCGCCCGCGCTCAATTTCGGCGGCGGGCCTCCGCCCGGCCGGCCCGGCTTGCCGCGCCCGGGCGGCTATCTGGATCCCAGCTACGGTGCCAACCTGCACATGCCGCCCGCGCCGCCGGCGCCGCCGGCGTTCGACCACGGCAACAATGGCTTCGGCGGCGGCTTCCCCGAGACCGTGGACTTCGGCCGCAATTCGGCGCCGGTCGTCATCCGCCGCTCGGGTCCGCCCGGGCTGGTCGTGCTGTTGACGCTGATCGCGGGCGCGGCGGGGGGCGTCTGGCTCGGCGAAAAGGTGACCCACAACGCATTGGCCGCGCTGGAGGCCTCGACAACGCCGGCCCCTGCGGCCGCGAAGGCGGCGGCGCCGCGCAAATCGCCAGCGCCCGAGATCTCCCCGACCTCTTCACA
>DATFXS010000430.1:0-9532 GCA_035315605.1 Polyangia bacterium | reverse complement strand
GGTGCCGTGCTGCATCTGCACGTCCAGCACCTCCTCGGTGCCCGACCAGCGCACGTCGAACTCGGTGCCGACGACCTGGACCGAATAGGGACCCGCGTCGACGGTCCAGCGGGCGGCCGGACGGTGCGTGACGCGCACGTGGGCGCGCCCGCTCTCGAGCAGCACGCGGCTGCCGTGCGCGTCGATGTCGGTCACGCGCGTGCTCGTCCCGGGATCCAGCGCGAACGTCGACCCTTCGGAGAAGCGCAGCTCGGTGCCGCCTTCCGGCTTGGCCCGCACGTAGCCGCCGTCGCTGACGCTGCCGTTGACGACGGAGAAGGTCAGCGTCGAGTCGGTGCGGTGGAACATCACGACCGCGGCGGCGGCGCCCGCCGCGACCAGGCCGAACCCGAACACCAGACCCACCCGCGAGGTCGAGCGCAGCGTCCGCCGCGCGACCGCCTGCTCGAAGCGAACCAGCCCTGACTGCTCGCGCGCCGAAAGCTCGCCGCCGAACGCCTCGCGCGCGGCCCCGACCAGCTCGGTCAGCGTGCGGTGTGAATCGTTGACCTCGTTCATTACGTCGTTTCCGTTCCCCGAATTCCCGGATGAGCGCCTCATGATCGGCCGCCTTCCGGTTTTTCTTGAACCAGCTTGGGGCCGTAGTGCACCAGCACCGGGTCGCGTTCGACCAGCAGCATCACGCGCGCCCAGACCCGCGCCAGCCGCCGCTTCGTCGTCGCCAGCGACAACTTGAGCGCGGCCGCGACCTCCGTCAACTCGAGCCCTTCCATGAATCGCAGCACGAACGCCGCCCTGTCGGTGGCGTTGACACGATCGAGAATCTTGTAGAAGCGCGCCAGCGCCTCGCGCGCGTCCGTGTCCGGAGTGACGATCTCCAGTTCGGCCGCGTCGGTCTTGCCCGACAGCCGGACCCAGCGCCGGACCCAGCGGCGCCGCAGCTCGTGCCGCATCGTCAGCGAGGTGACCGAGATGACGAACGCCTTCAGCGCCTTCGGCTCGCGCAGCGCGCGCACCTTCTCGAACACGCACAGGAAGACCTCCTGGGCGAGATCGTCCAGGTCGTGATCGGAGCCGAGCGTCCGCCGCAACATCCGGAACACCATCGGCGCGAACCGCTGCCAGAGCACCCGCGGCGCGCGCGGATCGCGCGCGATCAGGGCCCGCGCCAGCGTGGCGTCGTCGGCCTCGGCGAGCGCCGCTCCCGGCAGCAGGATGACGCGGGCACCGTCCTCGACGTCCCGCATCAATCTATTCTCCTTAAGTAGGGCAAGCCCCATTCCGCCACAGAAGTCGCGCAGCCGGACATCGGCAGCTCACAATTCTACCCCCAGCCTCCGGGGTATTTATGCCTACATCGAGGAGCTACTTCTTTTCGAAGAACCGGTCGACGATGACCGCGGTCAGGATCACGCCGCCCGCGACGACGTTCTGCCACAGGGACCTACCCACCAGGTTGACCGCGTTGAACGTAATCTGCATGACGCCGGCGCCAATCAGGACCCCGAAGACCGACCCTTTTCCGCCCTGTAGCGAGCAGCCGCCCAGGACGGCCGCCGCGACGGCGTGCAGCTCGTAGGCGTTTCCGAGCGCGGGTGTCGCGGCCGGCAGGTAGGCCACATAAAGGATGCCGGCGATCCCCGACAGAAAGGCCGACGCCACGAACGTGACGAGCCGGACCATGCGCACCGGGACGCCCGACAGCCGCGCCGCCTCGGCGTTCGAACCGATCGCGTAGCAATAGCGGCCGAAGATCGTCCGGTGCATGACGAACGCGGTGATGGCGACCGCGCCCAGCGCGAACCAGAACGGCATCGGCAGACCGAAGCCGATCCCCTCGCCCAGAAAGCGGAAGCCGGGGAATTTCCCCTGGAAGCCGATCTCCGAGCCGCCCGTCAGCACCTCCGCGACGCCGCGCAGAAGCAGCATCGATCCCAGCGTGACGACGAACGGCGGGACGCCGATGCGCGCGACGACCAACCCCTGGCCGACGCCGATCGCGATCGCCAGGCCGATCACGAAGATGACCGCGCTGACGATGCCGAAGCCTTGCATCATCGTCATGTAACTGGTCGTCACCGAGATGATGCAGATGATCGACCCGACCGACAGGTCGATGCCGCCCGCGATGATCACCATCGCCTCGCCGCACGCGAACAACGAGATCAGCGAGATGTGCCGGACGTTGTTGCGCAGGTTGTCGGCGCCGAGAAAGCTCGGGTTGAGGATCGCGGTGATGACCGCCAGCGCGATCATCACCCCTAACATCGTCAGTTCCTTCTTGAACGCTTTCATTGCTTCTTTCGTCTTCTTCGTCAGGCCGCCAGCTTGAGAATGTTGGCGTCGGTCAGCTCCTCGCGCCGCAGCTCGCCCGCGATCGCGCCCCGGCTCAAGACCAATGCCCGGTGGCACAGGGCCGCGATCTCGTCGGCCTCCGAGCTGGAGACGATCACGCCCTTGCCCTCGGCGGCCAGCTTGCGCACGACCTCGTGGACGTCGCGCTTGGCCTTGATGTCGAGGCCCCGCGTCGGCTCGTCGAGCAACAGCACGGTGGGCGCCATCGCCATCCACTTCGACAGCACGATCTTCTGCTGGTTGCCGCCGGACAGCATCGACGCCGGACCGCCGCCGCGGATGCTGAACTGCTGCATGTAGGGCGCCGCGATCGCGTCCTCGTTCTCGAGCAGGAAACGGTGCAGCTTCGGGAGGGCGATGTTGCGCTCGACCATCATGTCGAGGATCAGCCCCTGCGAGGCGCGCTCCTCCGGCACCAGCGCCAGGCCGGCCCGGATCGCCGCCGCCGGCGAATCGATGGAGACCGCCTGGCCGCGCACCTTGACCTGCAGGTTGTCGCGGGGACGGCCGGGACGGCCGCCGAAGAGGCCGGTCAAGACGCTGGTCCGGCCCGCCCCGACCAGGCCGGCCAGGCCCAGGATCTCGCCCGCGTGCAGGTCGAACGAGAGGCGCCCGCGCACCTCGAGCACCACCTCCGGCCTGACAGGCGGCGGCGCCTCGACGTCCGTCGCGTAGACGCCGCCGGCGCCGGCCAGGAACTCGACCAGGTTCTCGCGCGTCGTCCCCTTGGTCGACACCTCGGCCGCCTTCTGGCCGTCGCGCAGGCAGACGATGCGGTCGGTGATCTCCAGGACCTCGGCCAGCCGGTGCGAGATGTAGACCATCCCCAGCCCCTGCGTGCGCAGATCGCGGAGCAGATCGAACAGGCGCGACGCGTCGCTCTCGGTCAGCGTCGCGGTCGGCTCGTCGAGCAGCAACACCTTCGCGTTCAGGGACAGTGCGCGCGCGATCTCCACGCGCTGCTTCTGCCCCGGCGACAGCGATCCCAGCGGCGTGCGCACGTCGATGCCACCGCCCACCCGCTCCAGCGCCTGCGACGCCAGCCGGTAGAGCGCGCCGCGATCGATGACGCCGTAGCGATGAGGCTCGTGGCCGAGCATGACGTTCGATCCGACGTCCAGATCGCCCGCCTGGATCAGCTCTTGCCGCACCAGCGACACGCCGAGCTGGATCGCCTCGGCCGGGCTGTGCGGCGTCTTCCCGTTCATCGTGACCGTGCCCTCGTCGGGCAGGTACGCGCCGGCGGCGATCTTCATCAGCGTCGACTTGCCGGCGCCGTTGCCGCCGACGAGGCCGACGATTTCACCGGCGGCGACCTGAAAGTCGACCCCCTGAAGCGCCTTGACCCCGCCGAAGGTTTTCCTGATCCCCTTCAGCTCGAGCATTACTTCTGCAGCTCTTTGAGCTTGGTCCAGAACGCCGTCAGGTTTGCCTTCGTGATCGTGTCGATGCCCGGGTTGACGTTGGCCGGCACCTGCTTGCCGTCCTTGATGTCCTTGAGCAGCTTCATCGACTGATAGCCGAACTCGAACGGCTTCTGGACGATGGTCGCGTAGATGAGGCCGTCCTCGACGGCCTTCAGCGTCTCCTCGTCCTCGTCGAACGCGACGATGGCGGGCTTGTCCTTGCGCGACGAGGCACGGATGGCGCCCGCCAGCGACGGTCCGTTGTACGACCAGAGGCCGATGGTCAGCACCAGGTCGGGGTAGCGCGCCAGCGCGTCCTCGACGTTCTTCTTCGCCTTGGCGCGGTCGGTGCCGTCCAGGAACACGGGCAGGATCTCGAGACCGGTCGGCTTGAGGATCTCCTCGACGCCGGCACGACGTTCGATCGCGTTCTGCATGTCGATGCGGCCGACGAACAGCGCCACCTTCCCCTTGCGCTTGTCACCCAGCGCCTTCAGCGCGGCGTTGCCCGCGGCGCGCCCCGCCTCCGTGTTGTTGGTGCCGACGTACGAGACGCGCTTCGACTTGGGCGCGTCGGAGTCGTGGCAGATGACCGGCATCTTCGCGGCGACGCGATCCAGCAGCGGCGTCATCGAGTCCGGGTTGACCGGCGACACCGCCAGGCCGTCGAAGTCGCGCACCATCGCGTCTTCCAGCAGGCTCTGCTGCTCCGCCAGCTCGCCCTTGAGCGGACGCATCACCTCGGCCTTGATGCCGAGATCCTGCTCCGCCTTCTCGACGCCCTTCTTGGCGATGTTCCAGAACCCGGCCGAGTTGTTGGTGACGAACGCGAACTTGTAAGTCTTGGCCGCCGGCGCGCTGCCACCGCCCTCGCCGCCGGACTTCTTGCACCCGCCGATACCGATCGTCGCGGCAATCGCCGCGATCAAACTGGCCCGCGCCACGCTGCGCATGATCATCGTCGTCATCTCCCTGGGATATTCCCGCTCGGAAGCCTTTGTATCACTTCCCGAGGTTTTTCTGTCACTTCCGAGACGACGCGAGCGCGGCTTTCCACGCGTCGAGAACGCGCATGGTCCCGAGGGTATCGGCCCAGGTCATGGCCGGCCAGGCCGGCTCGAGCGCAGGCAACGTGTCTGCGACCAGCTCAGCCTCGATGGCGTAGGTCGCCATCTCGGTCTTGATGTCGACGGTCTCGGGCTGTTTCCCGTCGCGATGGATGGTGTAGCTGGTCTCCAGGCAC
This sequence comes from Polyangia bacterium, assembly GCA_035315605.1. Taxonomy (GTDB): domain Bacteria; phylum Myxococcota_A; class Polyangia; order Fen-1088; family Fen-1088; genus JADGRB01. The sequence goes on along the minus strand of DATFXS010000430.1, from coordinate 4,528 downwards.
TGCCGCTTGCTCTGCGGGATCCACGGATCGGGCATTACGATCTTGCCCTCGTCGCCGAAGACGACGCCGTACGTGCCGGCGTCGTGGAACACCGCCGCCGTCACCGTGGCCGTCATTCCAGATTTGAAGGTGAGCAGCGCGGTCGCGGTCTCGTCGGCGCCGTGCGGGCCGATGACGCCGTTGGCCGCGAACGCGGTCGGCTCGGCGAACGGCAGGCCCTCGGCGACCCCGGCGATGAGGCGCGCGAACGACACGACGTAACCGCCCACGTCGAGGATGCCGCCCCCGCCCAAGCTGGTCGCGAACAACCGCCCCTCCGGATCGCGCGGTACGCGGAACGCGAAATCGGCGCGCACGTGGCGGATCTTGCCGATGACGCCCTCCTGCAACCGCTTGATCACCTCCCGCATCAGCGGGTGGCCGCGGTACATGTAGCCTTCCATCAGGAAGACGCCCTTCTTGCGAGCGGCTTCGATCACCTTCGCCGACGATTCGGCGTCGAGCGCGATCGGCTTCTCGCACAGGACCGGCTTGCCGGCGGTGATCGCGGCCATCGCCATCTTCTCGTGGAACGGATGCGGCGTCGCGATGTACACCGCCTCGACCGCCTTGTCCGCGAGCAGCTCGTCGATCGACGGCGCCGTCGTCGGGATGCGCCACTTGTCCGCGAACGCCTTCGACAGCTCGGGCGTCAGCCCGGTGACGTTGACGATCTTGCAGCGCTTCGATTTCGTCAGCGCGTTGGCGAAGTCGGTGGCGATGCCGCCGGTCCCGACGACGCCCCAGCTCAGCTTGTCCTTCATCTGTCCTACTCCGTCGTGAACTTGTGGATCATCGTGTGCTTGTACGTCTGCCCCGGCTTCAGGATCACTTCGTCCTTCCAGGCCGGGACGTTGATCGAGTTCGGGAACTTCTGCGACTCGAGGCAGAGGCCCGAGTACTGCACCTGATGGACGCCCTTGCCGGTGTTCGACCCGTCCATGAAGTTGCCCGTGTAGAACTGCAGCCCCGGCTGGTCGGCGGTTATCGTCATCACGCGGCCGGACTTCGGATCCTTCAATTTCGCCATCAGGCGCATCTTGTTCGGCTCGCCGTTGACGACCCAGTTGTGATCGAAGCCGACTGGCTTGCCGCCCGCGGCCTTCAGGTCCTTGCCGATCGGCTTGGCGGTGGTGAAGTCGAAGGGCGTCCCCTTCACCGGCTTCACCGTTCCGTCGGGGACCATCGGGTTGCCCGGCGTGTACGAATCGGCCGGGATCGTCAGCTCGTGATCCAGGATCGTGCCGCCGCCGGCCAGGTTCCAGTACGTGTGGTGAGCCATGTTGACGATCGTCGTCTTGTCCGTCGTCGCCGACATGTCGATGCGAAGCTCGTTGTCGTTGGTCAGCGTGTACGTCGCGGTCGCGGTCACCGTGCCCGGGTAATTCTCCTCGCCGTCCGGCGACACGTGCGTCAGCTTCAACGACGGCCCGTCCTTGGTCTCCTTCGGCTCCGCCGTCCAGATCACCTTGTCCCAGCCCTTCTTGCCGCCGTGCAGGTGGTGGGGCGCGTTGTTCGCGTTCAGCTTGTACTGCTTGCCGTCGAGCGTGAACGTCGCGTTCGCGATCCGGTTCGCGCAGCGACCCACGATGGCGCCGAAGTAGGGGCTCTTGGCGACGTAGTCGTCGACCTTCTCGAAGCCGAGCACGACGTCGCCCAGCTTGCCCGTCTTGTCGGGCATGTGCAGCTCGGTGACGATGGCGCCGTAGTTCGTGATCTTCACGAACGCGCCCTTGGCGTTGGTCAGCGTGTAGATGTCGACCGGCTTGCCGTCGACGGCGCCGTAGCTCGCCTTGTCGATCTTCGCCTTACCGCCCTTCTCCGCCTTCTCCTTCTTCGCCTTGGCGGCATCCACGCGAGAGCCCACAGCGACGAATACCACGACGCCTAGCAGAACCCCCAGCGACTGAACCAAACGGAATCGTCCGCGCATCGACGCTCCTATCTTGCGTGTGAGTTGTGAACAGGGTCACTTGTAGTGCCGTGTAGGCCATGCGATGGCTCAGAAAACGGAATTCGCGCGCGCCTGTCAAGCGCCGGCAATTTCTTGAGCCAATCGGTATTGTCCGAGTCGCTTAAACACTCGTAACTAATTCTATCGATCGGCGGCGCCGGGGACTATGCTGCGCGCCAAAAAGCCGCCCTGAAAAGGAGACCTGATGAGACCCCGCTCGAACGTGATGGCCGTTTCCTTCCTGGTTCTCTGCGCCACAGCAGTCACGGGGCTCGCTTGCGGGGCCAAGGGCGGCGGCGCGGACTGCAGCTCGCTCACGAGCTACACCGCGACGGTGACGACCCCCCCGTCGTTCGCGACCGACGTCTACCCGATCCTGAGCAGCATGAGCACCACGGGCGGTTGCTCGCAGGCGCTGATTTGCCACGGGATGCCGCCGATCGCGCTCGACCAGGCGAAGACGAAGACGTTGCGTTTCCTGCTCAGCACGGGCGCGAGCGATCCCGGTCCCGCCTCGATGGCGGATGTGAAGACGTCGCTGCTGCAGGCGTCGGTCAACGCGCCGACGATGATGCGCGTGACGCCGAGCGACGTCGGCAACAGCCTGCTCGCCTACAAGATCTCCGGCAAGGACTTGCTGACGTGCGCCGACTCCAAGTGCGTGGCGGGGGCGACCGTCAGCAATCAGATCACCACCTGCGGCGATCCGATGCCCAGTGGCGGCGGCGTGATCTCGGCCGGCGATCGAACGAAGCTGCTCGACTGGATCAAGCTCGGCGCCGCCGACTGACCGCTCTCGCGCGAAGCGCGAGATTGCGGGTACCATAGGCGACGTCGATGTCCGCCATCGTCCTGCCCGGCGTAGTCGCCGCGAACACGATCGCCCAGATCCGCAAGCTGATGGCGATCGGGCCTTTCGTCTCGGGAAAGCTTTCGGCGGTCGGGCGCGCGGTGTCGATCAAGGACAACCTCTTGATGGCGCCCAACAGCCCGGGCGAGCGAGAGGCCGTCGAGCTGCTGACCGGCGCGCTGCAGGCGAGCTCCGCGTTTCAGGTGGCCGCCTGGCCCGAAGCGATGCTGCGGCCGCAGATCTGCCGGTATGCCGTCGGCATGGCCTATGGCGACCACGTCGACGGCGCGATCATGGGCCAGGCCCCCGACCACATTCGTTGCGACGTCGCTCTGACCGTCTGCCTCAGCGACGTGTCCGACTACGACGGCGGCGAGCTGGTGATCGACACGGCGGGCGTGCCGCGTTCGTGGAAGGGCAACGCGGGAGACGCCATCGTCTACCCGGCCGACACCCTGCACCGGGTGACGCCGGTGACCCGCGGCGCCCGCGAGGTGGCGGTGTCGTGGATCCAGAGCATGGTGCGCGAGCCCGAGCGGCGCCGGATCCTGTTCGACATCCGCTCGGTCCTCGACGCGATGGATCAATCGGCAACGCCGCCCCCCGAAGCCGAGACCCTCCGCCGCAGCTACTTCAACCTCATTCGCATGTGGGCCTGAGCTCCGTTCGCTTGTGCGTCGGGGGCCGCGGCCGTCGGGTTCCGCTCACTTGGGGTTGAGGGGGCCGCGGTCTGTGTGTGCCCCTCCGTGCTCAAACAGTCCTCGCGGGTCGGTTCCAGATCTCCTCGGCAGACTCGGCAGACCGCTGCGGAACTGCGCGCGGAGGGGCACACACAGCCCACGTCCTTCTCAACCCGACGTTTCGCTACGCCTTGAAAGGGGCAGCTCTCGGGCGGAGTGAAGCGCCGTAGTCGAGGAGCCGTGGACGTTGTGTTCCCGACCCGCGCGCAGTTCCCGGAGCGGCCACGGACGTGTGCCTAGCAGATCCGCGGTCTGCCGCGTAGGGGTGTTTGAGCACGGGATGGGAACACAACGGCCGCGGCCCCCGACGAAGAAGTGAGCGGAGCCTCAACCCGACGTTTCGCTACGCCTTGAAAGGGGCAGCTCTCGGGCGGAGTGAAGCGCCGTAGTCGAGGAGCCGTGGACGTTGTGTTCCCGTCCCGCGCGCAGTTCCCGGAGCGGCCACGGGCGTGTGCCTAGCAGATCCGCGGTCTGCCGCGTAGGGGTGTTTGAGCACGGGATGGGAACACGACGGCCGCGGCCCCCGACGAAGAAGTGAGCGGAGCCCGACGAAGAAGTGAGCGGCCCCTGACGAAGAAGTGAACGGAGCGCGTCAGCCGATGCCGCCCGACGGGCCGCGGTCGCGGCGGGAGAGGAACGGCTCGATGCTGAGGGCATCGTGGCTGCTGCCGTTGTTCGAGAACTCGGTCGGCTCGCGGGGCGCATCGACGATCAGCGCCTCGCTGGACAGCAACAGCCCCGCGATCGACGCCGCGTTCTGCAGCGCCAGACGGACGACCATCGTCGGATCGACGACGCCCGCCGCCAGCAAGTCTTCGACCTTATCGCGCGCGGCGTTGTAACCGTGGGCGCCCTTGGCCTGCCGCACGCGCGCGAGGATCAGCGACGGCTCGCGCCCGGCGTTCTCGGCGATCTGCCGGCACGGCTCGTCGCACGCGCGCCGCA
>DATFXS010000429.1:0-2785 GCA_035315605.1 Polyangia bacterium | reverse complement strand
CGCCTCGGCCAGGCGCAGCGCCAGGTCGCAGTCGTCGGGCGACGGCAGCGCGCGAATCGAGATCGTGAGCTGCCCGGGCTGCCAGACGACCTCGGTCGTCCGCACCGATCGTCCATCGCGCCAGAGCCACAGGCCGCCCTCCGGCCAGGCGCCGTCTTCGACGTCGTCGGGCCGGGCGCGCAGGTCGTCGAGCCCGATTGCCTCTCGCAGCGCGCGCCAGCCCGGCGGCGCCGCCGCCGCCAACACGAGGTCGTAGCTCACCGGATCCCCAGCAGCTCGACGTCGAACACCAGCGGCCCGGTCGGCGCGCCCGATTGCGACGGCTTGTCGCCGTACGCCAGCGAGCCCGGAATCCAGAAGCGGACCCTGTCGCCGACGGTCATCAGCTGCACGCCCTCGGTCCATCCTTTGATGACGCCGCTGAGGGGAAAGCGCGCCGGCTGGCCGCGCTGCACGGAGCTGTCGAACAGACGGCCGTCGGGCGTCCAGCCGCTGTAGTGAACTTCGACGGTGTCGTCCGCCGTCGGGTGCTGCTTCCCTTTGCCACGCTTGAGGAACTTGTACGCGAGACCCGACGCGGTTCGCTTGGCGTCCGCCGGGGGCGCGTCGACGTCGTCGGGCGCCGGGATCGGATCGGGCACCTTCACGAAGTCGACCAGCTGCACGTCGAACACCGCGGCTCCGGCGGGTCCGCGGCGCTTCGGCCGGCCCGGGGCGGCGAGGGCGGCCGGGATCCAGAGCCGGCGTTTTTCACCCTTGCCCATCAGGCGCAGTCCCTCGGCGAGGCCCTTGATGGCGTCGTCGATCGACATGGTCCACGGCTCCCCGTCGGGGATCGAGCTGGCGATGACGTCGCCGTCCGGCGTCCAGCCGGTGAAGTTGATGGTGACTTTGTCGTGGGGACCGGGATGCGCGGTCCCGGCCGCTTTTCCGAGGAGCTTCCAGGCCAGCCCGCTCGCGGTCTTGGTCGCGTCGGGCGGCGCTTCCGCGACATCGCGCGGCGCGGCCGGCGGCGCGGGCCGCGTGGCCCCGAGCGGCTCGATCGGCTGGGACGCCGCGGGCCGGGCGGTCAGGAGGGCCGCTAGGAAGATCGTGACGGCTGGAACGAGCGACAGCGAGCGCGACGGCATTCCCGCCCAATACCATGGGAGGACCAGATTCGGGATCGTCTGCATCGCACGCTGAGCGCGACGCTCGATCCGATGCTCCTGACTTTCGCGGTCTTGCGGGCTCTTCCGGAGGCGCGCGGCCGTGGTTAGGGTGTACCCCGAGCGAAAGGAGGGCGAAATGAAGGCAAATACTTCGCTCAGAATGGTTGAGCCGCTTAGCGCGGTGCGAAAGCATCCGCAGGCGGCCTTGGCGGGCGGGATTGTGTCCGCGGTCGTGCTGGGCGGCTTCTCGGCGCTGGTGGGCGGGCCGGTCGCGGGCGTGTTGATGGCGGCGGTCGGCGCGCCCGGTGGCGCGCATCTCGCGGAGTCGGCCGAGCAGCAACCGCCGGTTTGATCGCGGCTCTTCTCAGGGTTTCGCGTCGAGCACCGCCGCGCAGGCGGGCGGCAGCTGGGGCTCTGCCTCGACGGCCTCCGCCTCTTTCTTCTTCGTGCGCGTCGCCGCGGCGTCGGCGCTGAACCACCAGGCCAGCGTCGCGCCGCACCCGTCGTCCGGCGGCGGCGCCTGCGGCTCGCACAGCGGGCTGTCGGGCGGACACTTGAGCCGCACGTGGAAGTGATCGTGGTGGGCCCACCACGGCCGCAGCCGCGGCTGCCAGGATGCCTTGGCGGTGGCGGGCGCTTCGCACAGCGTCTTCTTGATGCCGGGCTCGACGAAGATGCGGTCCACCGCCGGATCGCCGGCGGCGAGAGCGAGCAGCTCCGCGACCCGCGGCGTCCACGCGGGCGTCATCGCGTGTGTCTTCGGGTCGACGACGGCGAGCGGCCCGACGCGCTCGCGCGCCCGCGCCGATAGATGACCCGGGCGCAGGCCGGGCGGCGCGACGTAGCCGACGTCGGCGTCCAGGCCGGTCTGATGGCTGCGGTGGCCGCTCGGCGTCGGCCCGCCGCGCGGTTGCGACAGATCGCCGACGACCAGCGGCCCCAGCTTCGCGATCTTCGCCGCCGCCGCCAGCCGCTGGATATACGCGACCAGCAGCGGGTGGCCGAAGCGGCGATTGCGCGCGAGGTGCAGCGCCTCGTAGCCGGGCCCGCTGGCCGGCAACGTCGCCGCGCCCTGCAGGCAGCCGAGGCTGTACCCGCCGATCGACAGCGCCGGCCCGTCGGTCGGCCTGCGCTGCGACTGCCACCGCTTCGCGACGATGCCCTGCTTCGGTTGGGGCGCGGGCGCGGGCGACGCATTCGGCGGCGATGCCCCACCGTCAGCCGTCGCGAGCAGGACCGACCAGACCGCGGCGATCTTCACGCGCAGAGCATAGCGCTACCGGGACGCAATCCAGTCTTGATGCTGGAGCACGATCCAACCCTCGCCTGGCGTCTTCACGAGTCGGACGATCAGACCTTCGGCGCAGCGCCCCGTCGAACCGGAGAGCTCGACTTTGAAGATCGCGACCTTCTTCGCGGCGTCGAAGCCGACGCGGGAAAAGGTGACCGTCTGCTGCGCGGATGTCGCGCGCGCCGGTCCTGACGATCGCCTCGGCAGGTGGTCGAGGCAACCCCAGCCGCCCGCGTTGCGTTCGTTGTAGTCGGCGACTGCCTGCTTCCACGCTGGCCCGGCATCGGCGAAGGGGCGCCGCTCGCGTTCTTTCTCGAACTCTCTGAATTTCTGTCGCTCCTTC
>DATFXS010000428.1:0-3163 GCA_035315605.1 Polyangia bacterium | reverse complement strand
CGACGCGCTGACCGTCAACCTCTGGATGAACGCCTACCTCGAGCTGACCAACAGCGACACCACGACGCGCGAGCACGAGCTGTTGCTCGGCCCGACGTACCTGTGGGCCAGCTACGCGCGCGTGTTTCGCGAGGCGCGCGGCTACAAGACGTCGGCCAGCCTCGGCCCGCGGGTGACGCTGCCGACCGACAAGGCGGCGTTCGACGCCGGGCAGATCCTCGGGCTCGGCGCGATCGGCGGCGCCGCGCAGACGTTCCCGCTCCGGGGCGCGCGGGCCCGGGCCTTCACCGACGCCCGGCTCGGCTTCGCGACGACTTACAGCCACTTCCTCGACCGCTCCACTTCGCCCGTCGACGACGGCCTGCATCGCCTGCGCGAAGATCTGAACGGCCTCTCGGTCGCGTCCGACGTGCTGAGCGGCGCGATGATGGCCAGCGACTCACTCAGCGTGTCGCTGCTCGGCGAGGTGCACCTTCTCCGGCGGCTCGACCTCGCGCTCTCCTACATCGTCATCAACTACTGGCTCTACGCCGTGCCGACCTACCAGAACTGCGCGCCGGCCACCGGCTGCGTGACGCCGATGACCAACGGCGACCCGACCACCTACCGGGTCAACACCTGGCTGACCGCGACGCTGACCTACGACGTCACCGACGAGCTGGCGGTCAGCGCCGGCTACTACAACCTCGCGAATCAGATCGGCCCCGACGGCACCCGGCGCGATCCGCTCTGGAGCCCGTCAGCCCGGTTCTTCCTGTCCGTCACCGCCAACCTCGACGCGGTCAAGCGCCGCTTCACCCCGGGCGGACCGAAGCCGTCGCCGTCGCCGTGAGGCTGGGCCCGACGGTCAGCGCGCGGCCCGCGGCGGGCAGCGGGCTCACCACCACGAAGACGCCGTTCATCGAGGAGGCGCGCGCGGCCCGGCTCGCGTTCATTCACCAACCGTACGAGCTCTACTCGCCGGACAATCACGCCACCTGGGGGCAACTGCTCGAGCGGATGGAGGGGCGCTGGCGCCAGCACGCCAGCGCGCCGTTCCTCGACGGCATCGAGCGGCTTCGCCTCTCCCCCGCGCGGATCCCGCGCCTCGAGGAGGTCAACCGCTTCCTCGAGCCGCTCACGGGCTTTCGGGCCCACGCGGTCAGCGGGTACCTCCCGTCCTACCTGTTCTTCGATTGCCTGCGGCGCCGCGAATTCCCGACGACCGTGACGATCCGGGACGGCGCCACGCTGGACTACCTCCCCGAGCCCGACATCTTTCACGACGTGGCGGGGCATGTGCCGATGCACACCGACGTCGCCTTCGCCAGCACGCTGGTGCGCCTCGGCGAATGCGCGGCCACCGCGGCCCGCCGCGCCGCCCAGATCGCGGACGAGCGCGAGCGGCTCCGGCGCTTGACCAGCAACGTCCGCGCGCTGTCGCGCTTCTTCTGGTTCAGCATCGAGTTCGGCCTGGTCCGCGAGGCGGGCGCGCTGAAGGCGTACGGCAGCGGGCTGCTGTCGTCGCCGGGCGAGCTCGTTCACGCGGTGGAGGCGCCCGAGGTCCAGCGGTTCCCGTTCCAGATCGAATGGGTCGTCAATCAGCTGTTCGAGATCGATCGCTACCAGCCGATCCTGTTCGTGATCGAATCGTTCGATCACCTCTACGGTCTGGTGCGCGAGCTGGAAGAGGCGATCGCGTTCGGCCGCCTGGACAACGTCGCCGCCGGCGAGCCGGTCGTCCGCGCCGAAGATCTGCGCAGCTTCCTGACTCAGGGGCCGTACGCGAAATAGATCGCGGACGCCATCCACGACCCGCCGTCCGCGATGTTCAGGATCTGGAACGAGAAGGTGTGCGATCCGGGGGCGGCGAGCGCCGCCAGCGCGTCCCAGACGAACGGCGGCGTCATGCTCCCGGGGCACCAGTTGGCGCGCGGCGATTGCACGCTGGCGATCGCGCCGCACGGATTCTCCAGGCAATAGTCGAGGCCGCCGTCGACCGGGCCTGCGTGCGTCACCGTGCAGAGCGACTGGCAGTCCTGGCGGTACGGCTCGATGTTGTCGACCTCGACGCCGTCGATCGCGATCAGGTGCCGGCGATCGCAGAACTCTTCGGCCGGTCCCACGCATCGGGGCGCCACCGCACCTTGCCCGTGCCCGCTGGTGCGGTACTCGAGCCGCCCGCCGGTCGCACCCGCCGGCACCTCCCAGGCAACGACGGGCGGCGGATCGCCGGCGCCGACGGTACCGACGTAGAGCGGGACGGCGGCGAGGACAGGGCGGGGCGCAGGTCCGGTGGTCAGTTCGAGGCGTGCGCTGACGGTCCAGCCGCCGTTCGAACCGGTGACCGCGCCCTGCGGGTCGGCAAAGCTCGGGATGTCGACGCGCAGCCCGTGCGGGCCGGGGAGGCCGTTCGCCAGGTCGGTCAGGTCGGCCTCCAGATGTTCCGGGCCGCCGAACGGCGTGATCGCGTGGATCACCTCGAACGGCGTCTGGCCGGCGTCGGCGACGAAGACGTTGAAGTTGCGGTCGAAAGCGTCGCAGTCGGCCGGCCAGCTCTGGCCACTGGGCGGCGGATCGGCCGACCACTTGCTGAACGGATAGCAGGCGCTCTCCAGATCGACGATCAGGTTGACCTGCGCGAACGGGCCCGGCCCCCAGTCGACGTCGGCGCGCGCGGAGCCGACGTTCGCCCACCCGGTGCTGCCGGCGCTGCCGATCCCGACGTGGTCGAGCGCGACGATCGTGATCATCTGCGGTTCGGCCGGGCGATCGGGGACGGTCTCCGCGGCGGCGTCGACCACGCCGCCCGTCGTTCCGCTGATGCCGCCGCCGGTGCCGCCGCTGTTGCCGCCGGGCGCGGCGCCGTGCCCGGATCCGCCGCAGCCGATCCCGATCGGGGCGAGCGCGATCAATCGAAGCATGACCGTCCATGAAAGAGGCGGGACGCTGTTCAAAGCGGATCGACGTTGTCACGCGCGTCCCGCGCGCCACAATCGGAACGGCGCGCACGAGCCGGTTCGGAATCGGCGAACAATCGTTCCGCCGAACGGCGGCGTACCGAACTCTCGAACGATCGATCGGATCGGCGGTGCGAGGATCGCCGGCGTGAACACGCCCGACACGTCCGGGGCCCCGCTGCAGCAGCTCGCGAGCGACAACCAGGCCGGCATCTGCCCGGAGG
>DATFXS010000427.1:0-7945 GCA_035315605.1 Polyangia bacterium | reverse complement strand
GCCCGCCAGCAGGTCGGCGCGCAGCTGGGGCGCGCCGTAGCCCTTGGCGAACGTCCGTCGCAGCGCCGCCCCGATCGGAAAGCGCGGCGGCGTCGGTCCGCCCGTGGGCGGTGGAACCGCCGGGATCCAGCCAGTCGAATCTCGGGCGGGCATCGCGGCGCGGGCAGTTTATCCGACCGCGCGCGCCGCGATCAAAACTGCTTGAAGAAGGTGGCGATGGCGGCGGCGGCGAAGCTGGGGATGGTGTGGCCTTCGCCGGCCACCGGGCACCAGACGACCGGGTAGCCGGCGTCGCAGCCGTCGTACTGGACGCACGGCGCCGGGTCCACCGGCTGAGTCGTCGTGCCGCAGTGGTTGGTGGCGAGGATGCGATCGCGCGCGGACTCGCCGTTCGCGAAGGTGACCATCGTGTCCGCATCGCCGTGCGTGATCCAGGCGGCGATCGGATGGGCGACGCAGCTCGTTCCCCGGCCGCCGAAGAACGCGCCGGACATGATCCCGACCGCGCGGAAGACGTCGGACATCTCGCATGCGACCGTGTGGGACATGATGCCGCCGTAGCTCATTCCCGTCGACATGATGCGGGTGGAATCGACGCAGAAGTTGGTGTTGAACCAGGCGATCATCGCGCGCGCGAAGGCGATGTCCTGATCGTTGGTGTTCGGCCAGCCGCTGGTTGTCGCGTCGCCCGGCGTGCTCAGCAACCCCTGCGGCGCGACGTAGATCGCGTTCGTGAACATCGGCTGCACGTTGTAGTAGCGCTGGCTGACGATGCCCGAGGCCGTGCCGCCCGCGTAGTGCCAGGCATAGACCACGGGGTATTTCGTGGCCGAGCTGTAGCCGGTCGGCAGCGTGAAATAAAACTGCCGCGACATCGTCGCGCCGGTCTTGTCGGTCACATCGATCATCTGCGGGTTGGACGCGCCGCCCATCGGCCAGGTGGTCGCATTGCAGCCGGCGGTCGGCGCGGAGGACCCACCGGTCCCCGTCGTGCCAGCCGTGCCCGTTGTGCCTGCGGAGCCTGTCGTGCCGGCCGCGCCGGTCGTGCCGCCGCGTCCGCTGGCGCCGGTCGTGCCACCGCGGCTGGTGGACCCGCCGGTTCCGGTCGTTCCGCCCGTTCCCGTCGTGCCGGCGTTGCCTGTGGTGCCGGCGCCGCCCGTCGTGCCGGCGTTGCCTGTGGTGCCGGCGTTGCCCGTCGTGCCGGCGCCGCCGCCGCTGCCCGCCGCGCCGGTCGTGTTCGACGTGGAGTTGTTGCCCGCGCAGGCCGCGATCACAGTCGAAGCGAACAGCGAGGCGAAGAGCTGAGAAGTCCGCGAAAGGCGCATCGGACACCTCCTGGAGAGGGCCGGAAGTGTACCGCCATTTGCGGTAACTCGCTCATGACGCCCGGCGCGCGCGGTCCTCGACGCGCTGGCGCCGACGGGTTGGTCACTGGGGTAGGGCGCATTCGGCGGGGCAGAATCCACCCGCCACGGCCTGAATGTTCACCGCCCGACCGAGCGCGTATTTTGGATCGCCTAGGCGGGCGAGCACCTGCAGCGGTTCGAGGGGGTCCGTCGTCAGGGAGACGAGGTTGAATTCGGCGGCGGCGGTCATCTCCGCGACGCAGGGGCCGTTCGGCGCGCTTTCGCAGGTGTTCCCCTTCGCACTCCCGCAGAAGCAGCTCGTGACGTCACCCGATAAGTTGCACTGACCGATCGGTGGACCGCCTCTACGCATGCAGGCCGACGCCGCCTGACAGAGCGCCAGCCCGGTCGAATCGGTGATGGCGCAGCAGCCGTCGGTGGCCGGGCTCTCGTTGGTCGTGAGACAGGACATGCAGCTGACCACGAACGCCGCGGGAGGATTCGTCTCGATGCACGCGCCGCTCGAGCCGCTGCTGCCGCCCGCCCCCGCTCCGCCTCCGCCCATGCCGGCGCCACCGCCCGCGCCACCGCCGCCGGAGCCCGCTGATCCGGTTGCACCGCCCGCACCGGCCGCGCCGCCGGTACCGGTCGGATCGGGCTCGCGGGGGACGGCGCATTCGACGGGACAGAAGGCGCCAGCGATCGCGACGGCGTCGACAGCGCGGCCGAGCGCGAAGGCCGGATCGCCGAAGCGCAACAGCACCTTCCCTGTCGAGGGCGCATCCGTCGTGTGTGTGAGAACGTTGCGTCCTGCGGCGGCGGTCATCTGCGCGACGCAGGGGCCATTGGGCTCGGCGCACCCCGCAACGTTGTTTGTTCCGCAGTAGCAGATCGTCGCGTCGCCTCCGACGTCGCACGCGCCGACCGGCGGACCGCCGTCGCGCATGCAGGCCGCTGCCGCCTGGCAGAGCGCGAATCCCGTCGGATCGGTCGCGGCGAGCGGGCAGCAACCGTCGGTTGACGGGTCCTCATGAGCCACCAGACAGGTCATACAGCTGGCAGTGTTCGCCGCGGGAGACACCATCTCTGAACACGAGGCACCGTTGGTTCCGCCCGCGCCGGTCGTGCCGCCTCCTCCATCCCCGGAAGCACCGCGGTCGCACGTCACGGCGACGTCCACCTGCACCATCCGGCCTGCCATCACTGTGAATGAACCCGAGCCACCACAGCTGTGACCGGCGACCGACGTCGCCGCCACCGTCGCCGTGTACGCCCCGGGTGGAAGAGCGCTGACCACGGCTGTCGCCTGCGTCGTGCCCGGAGCCGACACGTCGACCACTCCCGTGATCGGCATGATGCCGTTGCCGCTGACCGTGTAGCTGACGACGCTGACGATCCCGTCGCCAGCGAGCGAGAGCGCCACGCTGACCGAACCGACGTCGCCCGCAGACCCGACGTCGCCGGCCGACCCGCTGCCGCCGACCGGCCCGACGTCACTGCCTTTCAGGGACCTGGCGGAGCATCCGATCGTCGCGACGACCGACGACGCCAGCAACCATACGCAACCGACCCATGCCGTCGCCTTGCCACTCATCTCCAGCTCCTTCCCTGCAACTGAGACGCGCAGCCAAGGCTAGCCGCGTACGGCGCGATGGCGTGCGACAGACGCGTCACGCTTTGGTGACTAGCGGCCCGTCTCTGAGGGCGCCGGATATCGCCCGATCTCGACGTAGCCGCGCGCGGCCGCGTCCCAGGCGAACTGCGCGGCACCGCGCACGCCGTCGCGGCGGATGTCGACCACCACGTACTCGACCGGGTAGGTCGGCTCGCCTTCCATCTGGGCGGCCGCCTGATCGGTGTCGCTGAAGTAGGCGCCATCGGCGCGGCCGACGTCGACGTGCGAGTGGTAGACGATTTTCGCCGGCTCGTCGCCGCGCAGGCTCTTCTGCAGCTTGAAGAGATCGCCGGCCCCGAGGTTGTAGGCGGTGCGGGCGTCGCGCGTGTGCTTGACCGGATCCTCGGCGTGAAGCTCGTTCTGGATGTTGACGCAGGCGACGGCGCGCGCCGCGACCGCTTCGGTCTTCGGCCCGAAGACGATGCCGCAGCATTCGTTCGGATGCTCGCGGCGCGCGTGCGCGTAGATCTCGGCCAGCGCCCCGTCGGTCAGCACCGGATGGGGGGTGGCGACACGCGCGGCGCTCATCCCTTCGTCTCCCGGGGCGCCTCGAAGTAGCGCTCGGCGCGATCGGGGAACAGCGTCACGATGACGCCCGTCTTGCCGGCGGCGGCGAGGCGCTTCGCGACCCGGACGCCGCCCGCCAGCGACGCGCCCGAAGAATGCCCGACCAGCATCCCCTCGTGCTTGGCCAGCCGCTCGGAGACGTCCCACGCCTCGTCGGTGTCCATCGGCAGCACGCCGTCGATCTCCTCGGGGTGGTAGATGCCGGGCACGATCGAGCTCGCCATGTGCTTGAGCCCCTCGAGGCCGTGCAGCGAATCCGCCGGCTCGACCGCGTAGACCTCGATGTCGCGCCGGTACTCCTTGAGGCGCCGCCCCGTCCCCATCACCGTGCCGGTCGTGCCGATGCCGGTGACGAAGTGGGTGACGCGCCCCTCGGTCTGCTCCCAGATCTCGCGCCCCGTGGTGTTGTAGTGCGCCAGCGGGTTCGACAGGTTCGAGTACTGGTCCGGATAGAAGTACTGGTCCGGATTCTCGTCGACGATCTTGCGGCAGAGACGGATGGCGCCGTCAGATCCTTCCATCGGGTCGGAGAAGATCAGCTTGGTGCCGAACGCCTCCGTGATCTTGCGGCGCGCCCACGACACGTTGCCCGGCATCACCAGCGTCACGGGAAATCCCATTGCGCCGCCGATGACGGAATAGGCGACGCCTGTATTGCCGCTGGTCGAATCGATGATCGTCTTGCCGGGCGCGAGCTGCCCGTTGCGTATGGCGTCGCGGATCATCTGATAGGCGGCGCGGTCCTTCACGGAGCCGCCTGGGTTGAAGAACTCGCACTTGGCCCAGATCTCGACGCCGGGCGTGTCGACCTCGAACGAGTGCAGCCGGACGATCGGCGTGTCGCCGATCAGATCGGTGATCCGTTCCGCGACGCGCATTCGGGCGCGCCGGATGACGTCGGCGTCGCTGATCATGGCTGCGGGATCTCCTGGACCAGCGGCTCACGGCCATCGAGGGGCACGCGAACGTGGCGGATCGGCCGGGGAGGCGCCGCCGTCGCCGCCTCGACGCTGCTCACGATCAACCAGAGCGCGTTCGCCGCGGCGAGCGTCCCGGCGAGCACGGCGGCCGGTCCGTCGTCCGTCTGGGCGGCGGCCATCGATGGAACGTCCGCGGGCGCGTCGGGCGCAGGCGGCCGGCGCGGGAAGGCGAGCAGGTCGACGGCGTCGCGGTGCGCGCGCACGACGATCACCGGCAGGCCGAGCCGCCGTGCCACGCCAAGCATCGCGTCGTCGTCGAAGTTGGTGCGCACGACCAGGTCGACATTCGAGAGGAGCTCGTTCCAGTCGGTCACCGTGGCCACCGATCGCAGATCCGCCACACCCGAGGCCCGCAAGTAGAGCGCGGCGGTCTCGGCGGTGCGATCGTTGCCCACGACCGCGACGCGGGCGGCGCAGATGCGCGCCTGTCCGTCCGGCCCTACTTCGGGCAGCGCGATCTGGCGCGCGTAGCGGTCGACATCCACGGAGACAACGTTACCGGCGATCGCCGCCGCCCGCGATGGCCGGGACGATCGAGATCTCGTCGCTGTCCTTGACGGGTGTCTCGAGGTTCTTGAGGAAGCGGATGTCCTCGTCGTTGGCGAAGATGTTCACGAAGCGCCGCACCTGGCCGCTGTCGTCGCAGATGCGCTCCTTGATCCCCGGGTACTGCGTCTCGAGGTTGGCGATGAGCGCGCCGATGGTGGCGCCGCTGGCGGTGACCTCTTCCTTCCCCTGCGTCAGCTTGCGGAGCGGCGTCGGAATTCGGATGGTGGCCATTTGCGGGTCTCCTTTAAATCCTTTCTATTCACACTCAGGTGTTGCGACTCCACATGTCGTCGAAGTCGGCGAGCTTCGGTCCGATCAGCTGCGGCTCCGGCAGGTTTCCGACCAGCGGATCTTGCGTCTTCATGCCGTTGCCCGTGATGCAGATGACCACCGGGCCGTCGTCCTTTCCGATGTGGCCGCTGGCGATCAGGCGCAGCGCCGCGCCCAGCGTGACGCCGCCCGCCGTCTCGGTGAAGATGCCCTCGGTCTCGGCGAGAAGGCGCATGGCCGCGACGATCTCGTCGTCGCTCGGCTTGGCCGCCCAGCCGCCCGAGCCGACGATGGTCTGCCGCGCGTAGTAGCCGTCGGCCGGGTTCCCGATCGCCAGCGACTTCGCGATGCTGGTCGGCGTCTTGACCGGCTTCACCTGGTCGCGGTTCTCCAGAACCATGTCGACGATCGGGGCGCAGCCCGCCGCCTGCGCGCCGTGGATGCGCGGCTTGCGCGCGCCGCCCGTCACCAGGCCCAGCTTTTCCAGCTCGCCGAACGCCTTGCCGATCTTGGTCACCAGCGAGCCGCCCGCCATCGGCACGACGATGTGCGCGGGCAGCTTCCAGCCCAGCTGCTCGGCGATCTCGTAGGCGTAGCTCTTCGACCCCTCCGCGTAGAACGGGCGGAGGTTGACGTTGACGAACCCCCAGCCGTACTTGCCGGCGATCTCCGAGCAGAGCCGGTTCACGTCGTCGTACGTCCCTTTCACGCCGACGACGCGCGCGCCGTAGATGCTGGTGCCCAGCACCTTCGCGGTCTCGAGATCGTGCGGGATCAAGATGACCGCGGGCAGGCCGGCGGCCGCCGACTGCGCGGCGGTGGCGTTGGCCAGGTTCCCGGTCGATGCGCAGGCGATGGTGCCGATGCCGAATTCGATCGCCTTCGACACCGCGACCGACACGACGCGATCCTTGAACGACAGCGACGGGTGGCTGACGGCGTCGTTCTTGACCCAGACTTCCTTGAGCCCGAGGCGCTTCGCCAGCCGTTCCGCGCGGACGAACGGCGTCATGCCCGTCGCCTGGCCGACCGCGGGCGGGCCGTCGATCGGCAACAGCTCCGCGTACCTCCACATCGTGTGCGGTCGCGATTCGATCTTCGCGCGCGTCAGCACCTTGCCGATGGCGGCGTAGTCGTAGTCGACCTCGAGCGGGCCGAAGCAGAACTCGCAGACGTGGATGGGGGCCTTGTCGTAGGTGTTGCCGCACTCGCGGCACTTGAGGCCCTTGACCAGGCTCGGGTTGGAATTGCTCACGGCAGCGGTCATCGGTCGCTCGTCATAGCACGGCACAATCGGCGGCGGGGTAGTCGTCGGCGGCCAGCGCGTGGATGCGGGCGCCGGGGGCGCAGACCGCGCACGCGGGGTTGGGGTTGAACGGCACGGCGCGGAGGGTCATGCGGGCTCCATCATACTGGAGGAGACGCCCGACGAACCCAGGAGCCTGACCGCGCAGCAGCAGGCTGGCCTCGACGCCCGCCAGCGCGCCGATGACGCCGGGCACCGGGCCGAGCACCCCGGCCTCCGCGCAGGACGGCCCGACCCCGGCCGGCGGCGGCAGCTCGAACAGGCAGCGATAACAGGGGCGGCCGCCCGCCGGGACGGTCAGCAGCTGGCCGCTGGTGCCGACGGCGGCGCCGTGGACCAGCGGCCGGCGCGCCAGCACGGCCGCGTCGTTGGCCAGGAACTTGGTCGCGAAGTTGTCGGAGCCGTCGATGACGACGTCGTAATCCTGGACCAGCGCGCTGGCGTTGCCGACGTCGAAGCGGACCGCGTGCGCGACCACGTCGAGGGCGGGGAAGCGCCGCGCGAGCGCGCGGGCGAAGGCGTCGGCCTTCCGCGCGCCGACGTCCTCGTCGGTGAACAGGACCTGACGGTGCAGGTTGCTGGCATCGACCCGATCGTCGTCGACGATGCCGATGCGCCTGACGCCGCTCGCGCCCAGCGCGAGCGCCGCCGGGCAGCCGAGCCCGCCCGCGCCGATGATCAGGACGCCGGGTTCCATCTCACATCGCTCACGTTCGCCGTGCGCCTACTCGAAGTATGCATCCGAGGAGAAGTATCGCTCGCCGGTGTCGCACAGGATGGTGACGACCGTCTTGCCCGGCCCCAGCTCGCGCGCCACGTCGAGGGCGATCTTGACCGACGCGCCCGCCGAGATCCCGACCAGCAGGCCCTCGCGCAGCGCGAGCTGCAGCTTCATTCGCTGCGCGTCCACCTCCGAAATGGTTCGCACCTCGCTCAGCACGGAACGGTCCAGGATCGCGGGCACGAACCCGGCGCCGATGCCGTCGATCCGGTGCTCGCCGGCCGGACCCCCGGACAGCACGGCGCTCTTCTCGGGCTCGACCGCGATGATGCGGACGTCCGCGCGCTTCGCGCGCAGCACCTGCCCGACGCCCGTGATCGTGCCGCCCGTGCCGACGCCGTGGATGAACGCGTCCGGCACGCGGTTTCCCAGCTGGGCGAGGATCTCCGGCCCGGTGGTGCGCAGGTGGGCGTCGACGTTGGCGGGATTCTGGAATTGCATCGGCATGAACGCGCGCGGGTTGTTCTGACA
>DATFXS010000426.1:0-2643 GCA_035315605.1 Polyangia bacterium | reverse complement strand
GAAGATCCTGATCGAGCATCCCCGAGACCTTGCCCGCCTGAACGACGACGCTTGGTTTCAGCGACAGGTCGACCAATCGATGGGGCGGCACATCGAGGAGACGGGGAGGGGGCAGCCGCCGACGACGGGTCTGATCGCTCTGCCGGTCGGATGGTTGTCGCCCGCCCGCGCGCGCCTGGTCTGGACCGTCATTTCGGTGTTCCTCTGGATTGCGGGGCTGAAAGTCTTCGCGGACGCTCTCTCGCTGCGACCGTTTCGAGGGATTCCGCCGGTCTTGTGGCTCACGGCCGCGACGACCCTCTATCGCCCGATCGCCGAGAACCTCGCGCGCGGCCAGGGCTACACGCTGATGTTCCTGCTGCTCTGCGTGGCCATGCGTTCGGCCATGCGATCGCCGCGCAGCGCCGTCGTCGGCGTCCCCTTGGGGCTGATGCTGATCTTGAAGAGCGCGGGTCTCTGGTTCTGTCCGCTGCTGGCGGTCGGCAGGCGGTGGCGCATCATCGCGTCGGCGGTGGCGACGGTCATGCTCGTCGCGCTGTTCCTGACGGCGCTGGCCGGCGCGGAAGCGTGGCGCGTCTACTTCAGCAACGCTTTGGTCGACATGTATCGAGAGCCGTCCAAGCATGTCACCGCCTACCAGACCTTGCAGAGTCTCTTTGGACACCTGTTCGTCTACGAGCGTCTCTGGAATCCGTGGGTGGTCGCCGATGCGCCCGCGCTCGCCGCGGTGCTCGACTTCGCCGTTATCGGCGGCGTCTTCGTCGTTTCCGTTCGACGGCAACGGATCGACAGCGATCGGATCGGAGAGCGCGCGCTGACCATCGGGATGTTCATCGCGCCGATCGTGGCCGTCGCTCCGATCGGCGAGGGATACCACTACGTCATGGTCCTCCCGGCGGTCTTGATCGCGTGGTGGTGGGCCTTCAAGGCGCGAACGACGAGGCGGGACTGGCTCATTCTCGTCCTGTGCACCGCGCTGATCTGCGTGCCCCAGCGCATCTACGGCTCGACCCTGCTGCGCAGCGGGTGGACGGCGGTTCTCGCTTACCCGCGCGTCTACGGATCGCTGATCCTCTGGGCCGTTCTGGCGCGCGTGCTGGGTCCCCGCCGCCGCGATCCTTGACCGGCTCGCGGGTATCGGCTACACGCGCTTCTGGTGCGCTCTGCTCGTGGACTTGCCGTCGGTGCATACGCCGCGGCTGCGCTGACTTCGACGCTGGCCGGCGCGTTGTTGCTGCAGATCTGGCAGGCCGACCTGCGAGTTCCCTTCATGTACTCGGGCGACGCGACGTCGTTCGCCCTGCCGGTCAAATCGGTGATCGACCACGGCTGGCATCTCGAGAACCCGAGCCTGGGCGCGCCGGCCGGCCTGCAACTCTACGATTTCCCGTACGCGCTGCACAACGCCTTTCACCTGCTGGTGATCAAGGCGATGGCGCTCTTCAGCGGGGATTGGGCGCTGCTCTTCAACCTTTATTTCCTGTTGGGATTTCCGCTCATCGCGCTGTCGGCGATGGCGGTGCTGCGGCACTTCCGCGTCGGATACGGTCCTGCCATCGTGGCCAGCGTGCTGTACGCGGCGCTGCCGAGCCGCCTCCTCAAGGCGCAGGGGCACCTGTTTCTCGACACCTTCTATCAGGTGCCGCTCGCGATCCTCATCTTGCTCTGGACGTGCGGCGACGATCCGCCCCTGACGCGCGCGCAGGAAGGCGACCGGCCGTATCGCCTCGATCTGCGCGGGCGGCGCTCGCTGGTGGCGATCGGCATCTGCGTCTTCCTGGCGGCCACCGAGCTTTATTACGCGTTCTTCGTCGTCTGCCTTCTCGTCGCGGGCGGCGTCTGGGCGGCCATCGAGCGCCGCTCGAAGCGCAATCTGGTGGCGGGGCTGGGTCTGGCCGCGATCATCACGGTCGGGTTGGGGGCGGTCGGGCTTCCCGCGATCGTTTATCGCGCCCGCAACGGGCCCAATCCGGCGGCGGCGGTCCGCGGGCCCGGCGAGGCCGAGATCTTCGGCCTCAAGATCGCCCAGTTGCTGCTGCCCGTCGACGGCCACCGGCTGCCGGTCCTCCGGCGCCTCAAGCAACGCTACAACGCCAACGCGCCGCTTCCGGGCGAGAGCTCGACGACGTCGCTCGGGCTGCTCGGCAGCATCGGCTTCCTGGCGCTGCTCGGCATACTGCTGCGCGGTCCGCGCGCCTCACGCCCGCGCGAGGACGTGCTGCGACCGCTGTCGGTCTTGAACGTCATGGCGTTGCTGCTGGCGACCATCGGTGGCTTCGGGGCGCTGATTGCGCTGCTCGTCACCCCACAGATCCGTACGTACGCGCGCATCAACGTCATCATCGGGTTCTTCGCGCTGTTCACGCTGGCGCTGCTGCTGGACCGGATCCGAGAGCGTCACGCGCGGCTTGGCCATGCCCTGCTGCCTTTCGTGCTGGGGTTCGGCCTGTTCGATCAGGGGACGGTGTACGCGCGCGGATATTACCGCGAGGCGAAGGAGAGCTACGAAAGCGACGCCGATGTCGTGCGCCGGATCGAGGCGGAGGTGCCGCCGGGCGGGATGATCTTCGAGCTGCCGTTCATGACGTTCCCGGAAGGAAATCTCGTCGACCGGCTGGAGCCCTGGCAGCCCCTTCGTCCCTA
>DATFXS010000425.1:0-8674 GCA_035315605.1 Polyangia bacterium | reverse complement strand
CCTGCTCTGGGTTCGGGCCGCGGATCTGCTCCGGCCGGTCGTGGCGGCGCGCAACGCGAAGCGGGCCGGGCGCGCGCTCGATGCCACCGAGATCGCCGCCGTCGAACGGGCCGTACGGCGCGCGCCGTTCGAGGTCGCGCTCAGCCGCTGGCTGCTCTGGTCGGGGGCGGCGGCGTACGAGGCGGTGCACCTCGCTTCCCGGAACCTGCTCGCCTGGCCGTCGGCGATCGGCGTCGCCTGCATCACCTTCCTTCACGCGGGCGGGGTGGCGGCGGCGCGCGCCGCGCTGTGGGAGCGCCGCCTGGACAGCGCGCGGCGGCTGGTGCTGCCCAACTTCGACGCCCTCCGGAACTTCGCGAACGGCTACCGGCGGTGGCTTTGCGAGACCGCGGTCGCGCTGCTAGCGGTGGCGCACGCCGTCAACGCCGCGCTGATCTCCGTGTTCACGGACATGACGTCGGCGCAGTCAGGGACGCTGCTGGCGCTGACCGTGCCGGCGCTGACGATCCCGATGCTGATCTGGTACGGGTCCCTGAGGCGCCGCACCGCCGCCATCGAACGTTACTTCGAGATCGCCGTGCGCAGCCCGGGCGCGCGCGGGCCGGCGCGCGAGGATCCTGACGCCATCGCGGCGTTCCGGGCCGCCCAGGGTCTTCCCTACAGGCTGTCGGGCTATCAGGCGCTGGCCTGTGCGTTCGCGGTCGTCGCGGTCGCGCTGATCGGTCGCAAGCTGTGCGGCTTCGACGCGGGCACGGCGGGCCGCGTGCTAGGCGCGAGCGCGCTTCTGCTGTTGGCGATGGCGCTTTACGAGACGCTGCTCTTGCGTGACGTGTTGCGGCCGCTGCTCGCCCAGCTGGGGGCGCGCCACCGGCTGCCGGTCGACGAGGTTCGCGCGCCGATCACCTTGCGGACGAAGCTGGTGTTCTTCTTCTCCAGCGTCACCGTCTTCACGTCCGGCCTGGTGCTGCTGTTCGCGCTGTCGCCAAGCCACGCGCTGTGGGTGATGCTGGCGTCCATCGGCCTGGCGCTGGCGCTGGCGCTGGGCCTGGTGCTGCTGATCGTGCGCGACATGGTCAGCCCGGTGCGCGCGCTCGAGGAACGCTCCGACGAGATGGCGCGCGGCGAGCTGGCCCGCCCGGTCCCGCCGTCGGGCGAGGCCGACGAGATCGGACGCCTCAGCTTTGCGTTCGAAGAGATGCGGCGCGCGTTGCGCGACAAGCTCCGTTCGACAGAATCGCTGAACATCGACCTGGAACGGGAGGTGCGCCGCCGCACCGAGGTGCTGGAACAACGCAACGCCGAGCTGCACGACGCGCTGGAGAAACTGCGCCGCGCGCAGGATGATCTGGTCCGTTCCGAGAAGCTCGCGTCGATGGGCCGGCTCGTCGCGGGCATCGCGCACGAGATCAACAACCCCGTCAACGCCGTGATCAACACGCTGGCGCCGCTGGAAGAGGCGATCAAGACGATGGTCGATTCGCCTGATGGCGCCGAAGCATCGCGCGCCGCCGGCGAGGCGCAGGAGATGCTGCGCGTGGTCCAGCGCGGCGCCGCCCGCAGCAAGGCGATCGTGCAGGCGCTGCACAATTATTCGCGCGGCGACGAACAACGCCCGCGCGAGCTGGTGTTGGCACGCAGCGTCGACGACACGCTGGACCTGCTGCGCCACCGGCTGCGCAACGTGCGCGTCGAAAAGCAGATCGATCCAGACCTGCGCCTGCAAGGCTTCCCTGGCCAGATCGATCAGGTGTTCATGAATCTGATCTCGAACGCGGCGCAGGCGGTCGGGGCGCGCGACAACGGCGGCACGATCCGGATCGCCGCGCACAAGCAGGCCGACGACGTCGAGATCACCGTCGCGGACGACGGCCCCGGGATCCCCGCCGACAACATCCCGAAGATCTTCGATCCGTTCTTCACGACCAAGGACGTCGGCGAGGGCTCGGGCCTCGGGTTGTCGATCGTCCACGGCATCGTCGATCGCCACGGCGGCCGCATCACGGTCGAGAGCCAGGTCGGGGAGGGGACGACCTTCCGGATCATCCTGCCGGTGCGCGCCTCCGGCCCTGCGGGCGCCCCTCCGCCTTCGTGACAAACTGGCACGCCTGAAAGCCCCGCTGACTGGCCTCTGTCAGTCTGGCAGGCGAATGGCGCCCGTGGCCATTCTGTCGTAGAATCGATGCTCATGAATTCAATTACTTGCGCGATTCCACGTGAGATGGCATCGCTGTTGAAGTGGTCAGGGGTATGGACGTGATGTCTCCTTCAGCCCCAGGAGCCCCGACGGTTCTGGTCGTCGACGACGAACCCGCGATCGTCGATTCGCTGCAGAAGATCCTGGAGCGCGAATCGCTGCGCGTGCTGACCGCGGGTTCGGGCGGCGAGGCGCTGGACATCATCCGGCGCGAATCGATCTGGGTGCTGCTGACGGATCTCATGATGCCGGGGATGTCGGGGATGGATCTGTTGCGCGCGAGCAAGAGCGTCGCGCCGGAGACCGAGACCGTCCTGATGACCGCCTACGGCACGGTCGAGAACGCCGTCGAGGCGATGAAGCAGGGCGCCTACGACTTCGTCACCAAGCCGATCAAGCGGGCGCACCTGGTCCGCGTGGTCGGCAAGGCGCTGGAAAAGCGGTCGCTCGTGCAGGAGAACCGGTCGCTGCGCGCGCAGCTGGCGGCCGAGAAGCGCCGGACGCCGATCGGGCAGTCGCTGCCGTGGCGTCGGACGATGGAGATCGTCATGCAGGCGGCGCCGTCGACCGCGAACGTGCTCTTGCTCGGCGAGTCCGGCACCGGCAAGGAGCTGCTCGCCCGCGCCATCCACGAGAATTCGCCGCGCGCCAACGGTCCGTTCGTGCCCGTGAACTGCGCGGCGCTGCCCGAGACGATCCTGGAGGCGGAGCTGTTCGGCTACGAGAAAGGGGCGTTCACCGGCGCCGTCCAGCGTCACGACGGGCGCTTCGTGCAGGCCGACGGCGGCACGCTGTTTCTCGACGAGATCGGCGAGATCCCGACCCACGTCCAGGTCAAGCTACTGCGCGTGATCCAGGAGCGCGAGGTCGAACGACTGGGTGGGCGGACCATGAAGGTCGACCTGCGTCTGGTGGCGGCGACCAACCAGGATCTGCGCGCGGCCGTGCGCGAGGGGCGCTTCCGCGAGGATCTCTACTACCGCCTCAACATCATCCCGGTGCCGATTCCGCCCCTGCGCGACCGGCGCGATGACGTCCCGCTGCTCGCCGAGCACTTCCTGCAGCTGTACGCCGCGCGGAACAACCGGACGCTGGCCGGGTTCTCGCGGGCGGCGGCCGACGCGATGGCGCGGTACGACTGGCCGGGCAACGTGCGCGAGCTGGAGAACACGGTCGAGCGCGCGGTCGTGCTGTCGCGCGGCAGCGCCGTCGAGATCGACGACCTGCCGTCCGAGGTCCGCACGGGCGGCGGCGTGCAGGGGGACGGGCGGTCGCTTTCGTTCGCGGTCGGCACGCCGCTGGAGGAGATCGAGCGGCGGGTCATCCACGCCACGCTCGCGCACGTCGGTGGCGACAAGCGCCTCTGCGCGCAGCTGCTCGGCATCGCGACCCGCACGATCTACCGCCGCCTGGAAGAAGAACGCACCGAGCCCGATCCGGCGGACGTCGCCGCTGGCTGAGACTGGCGGCGGCCGGGTGGCTCGGCGGGTGCCAAATTGGCAGCCCGACCGGGTGTCCGTCAACAGCTAACTAGCTGTAACTATTTGTCTTTGTTCGCGCCGGGCATGGTCCCGGCGTTGCTTTATGAGGACCGAGATCCGTGGAGACACTGCTGCGCAAATATCTGTGGGCCATCGACGGGCTGGTCGTCGCGCTGTGCGCGATCTTCCTCGCCCGCGCGACCGCGACCGCCGTCGAACGCAAGATGCTGAGCACCGGACCGGCGGCCAAGCAGGTGGTGCGCGCCCCGATCGCGTCGGCCGCGCCGTCGGTCTACACGAAACAGGTCGAGGAGATCCTGAAGCGGAACATCTTCTGCTCGACCTGCCCGCCCATCCTGCCCGTCGAGGGCGGCCCCAAGACGCCGGACGCGCCGCCGCCGCTGCAGCGGACGTCGCTGAACCTGAAGCTGCTCGCCATCATGTTCGCCCCACCGCCCGCCAATCCGAAATGGTCGGTCGCCATCATCCGCGACAACGACGCCAAGAGCGCCGGTCCGTACAACGTCGGTTCGACGATCCGCGACGCGACCATCGAGGACATCGAGGAGGATAAGGTCTATCTCGACTTCGGCAACGGCAAGCACGAGTACCTGGATCTGCTTGACCGGCCGCAGGCCGCGCCGAACCCGTCCGCGCCGGTGGCGTCGAACACGCCGGCCGATCCGCTCGCCGCCGAGTTGGACAAGGGGATCAAGAAGCTCGGCGAGCACAACTACGAGGTGCAGCGCGGAACCGTCGACGCGCTGCTGGGCAACATGGGCGCGCTCGCCAAGGGCGCGCGCATCGTCCCCGAAACCAAGGACGGCAAGCCGGCCGGCTTCCGCCTGTTCAGCATCCGCCCCGACGGGCCGTTCGCGAAGATCGGCCTTCAGAACGGCGACGTCGTGTCGGCGATCAACGGTCTCGAGATGAACAGCCCGGATCAGGCGCTGCTCGCCTACACCAAGCTCAAGACGGCGAATCACCTCTCCGTCGCCATCGAACGCAACGGCCAGAAGATCACCAAGGACTACAACATCCGATGACAAGACGAACGAAAGACATCGTGGCAGGTGTGGTGGTTTTATTGACCGCAGGCTCGCTGCACGCGGCGGTGGTGACCGGACCCGACGGCAAGGTGGTGAAGGTCGCGCCGGGTCAGCCGGCACCGCCTGCGCCCGGGGCGACGCCGCCCGCAGGCGCACCCAGGGCGCCGGGCGCGTTCCCCCTGCCCGGGTCGATCGGCAAGCGGGGGCGACCCGGGGTGCCAGCGCCGGCCGCGCCTGGGGCGGCGCCGACCACGCCGGGTGCGCCGGCGGCGGCCGGCGGATCGAACGCCGTGACCGGTGCGAACCAGCTGATCGGCGACAAGGACTTCAACACCTGCAAGAAGTTCCCGCCCGGCAAGCGGATCGTGAAGCTGAATCTGAAGCCGGACACGGAGCTCGGCGATCTGATCGCCTGGATCTCGTCGATCACCTGCAAGCAGTTCCTGCTGCCCGGGACGATCCCGGCGAACAGCAAGAAGGTGACGGTCGTGGCGCCCGAGCTGATCACGCCCGAGGAGGCGTACCGCCTGTTCCTGGGCGCGCTCGATTCGGCCGGGTTGACGGTCGAACATTCGGGCAAGTTCGAGCGGATCGTCGAGACCGCCAAGATCAAGACGATGGGCGGCATCCCGTACTACGGCGAGGACAGCGACGTTCCGACCAACGAGAGCTACGTGACGCGGCTGGTGCACGTCGAGAACGTCGATCCGAACGAGGTGGCGCAGGTGCTCGGGCGAATCAAGGGCGAGCAGGGCGACATCGTCGTCTTCGCGCCCCAGAACGCGCTGATCATCACGGACCTGGGATCGAACATCAACCGCATGATGAAGATCCTGCGCGAGATCGATCAGCCGGGCGCGAGCGACAAGGTCTGGATCATCAGCCTCAAGCACACGGCCGCCACCGACATGGCCCAGAAGCTGGGCGAGATCTTCCAGGTGCAGCAACAAGGAAAAAAAGGGGGAGGGGCGCCGCCAGCGGCGCCGGGAGCGGCGGGGGCCCGCCCGAAGGTCGGTGATCTGACCGCCGAGATGATCATCTCCAAGATCATCCCGGACGAGCGATCGAACCAGCTGATCGTGATCGCGACGGAGCGGACCTACGCGCGCGTCAAGCGAATGGTCGAGCAGCTGGACAAGGAGATCACGGAGCAGGAAGGGCGCATCCACGTCTACTACTGCGAGAACGCGAACTGCGACGAGCTGGCGCAGACGCTGGGATCGGTCACGGGCGTCACGGTCTCCGTCAGCGCCGGCGCGGGCCGCCAGCGTTCGGGGCGCAGCGGTCAGCCGGCGACGCCGGCGCCGGCGCCGGCGGCGGGCGGCGCGGCGCCCTCCGGGATCCAGAACCTGCTGTTCGAGGGCGACGTCCGCATCAACTTCGATCGCCCGACGAACTCGCTGATCATCGTGTCGTCGCTGAAGGACTACCAGTCGATCCGGCGCGTGATCGAGCGGCTCGATTCGCCGCGCAAGCAGGTGTTCGTCGAGGCGATGATCCTCGAGGTGACGCTGGACAAGAATCGCGAGCTCGGCGTGTCATTCCACGGCGCCAAGCCGTTCAGCATCCCGGGGCTCGACAACCAGAGCCTGGCGGTCGGCGGCCTGAACCCGGCCAAGACGCTGTTCCCGGCGGGCTCGCTCTCGGACACGATGCTGGCCGGCGTGCTGGGCCCGGTGCTGTCACCCGACGAGGCCAAGAACCTGGGCGCGGGATCGACGGCCACCCTCGACATCCCGTCGTTCGGCGTGCTGATCAAAGCGCTGCAGACCAACAGCGACGTCGACGTGCTGTCGAACCCGCACCTGCTGATCATGAACAACGAGGACGGCGAGATCTCCGTCGGCTCGCGCGTTCCGTTCCCGGTCAGCACGTTCGGCCTGGGCGGCGGCGCGGCGCCCGGTGGCGCGTCGCCCATCCCCGGCTTCGCGGGCCTCAACAGCTTCTTCCCCAACGTGCAGCGCGAAAAGGTCGCGCTGGAGATGAAGCTGACCCCCCACGTCAACGAGCACGACATGGTCCGGCTGGAAGTCGACCAGAAGATCTCCGAGCTGGCGCCGGGGGCGAGCAACCTGGGCCCGTCGACGTCGGAGCGGACCGCGAAGACGATCGTGGTCGCCAAGGATCAGCAGACCATCCTGATCGGCGGCCTGATGTCCGACAAGGTGATCGACAGCGTCACCAAGGTGCCGCTGCTGGGCGACATCCCGATCATCGGGTTCTTCTTCCGGAGCTCGACGAAGCACATCGTGAAGACCAACCTCATCATCGCGCTGACGCCTTACGTGATCAGCGACATGTCGGACCTGCGGCGCGTGCTGGAAAAGAAGATGAAGGAGCGGCGGGAGTTCGTCGAGCGCTTCGGCGGGGAGCAGCGCCCGAATCCGGAGGCGGAGGTCACGTATCGCAAGAAGGTCGGCATGCTGGAGGAGATCAACCGCACCGCGCGCGAGATCGAAGGCGAGAAGAAGGAGCTGGACGAGATCCGCCAGCGGCAGCTGCAGGACGAGTCCGGCCCCGTCGAATTGCCGGTCGGACCGGAACGCGGCGGTGGTGGTGCTGCGGCGCCGCCCCCGACGGCGGCGCCGGCGCCGCCCGCCCCGGCCCCCGCGCAGTAAGGGAGATGGGAAGTGGCCAAGAAGCGCCTCGGTGATTTGCTGCTGGACCTCAAGGCGAAGACGCCTGGGGCGATGCCCGCGCTCACGCCCGAATCGATCCAGCAGGCGGTGACGACGCAGGCGGCGGAGGGCGGGATGCTGGGCGAGATCCTCGTCAAGATGCGCGCCATCACCGAGGAGGACCTGCTGCAGGCGCTGGGTCTCCAGCTCGGGATCGCCTATCTGCCAGACCTGAAGGCCGACGACGTCGACGTGGACCTGGCGACGTCGATCCCGATCGGCTTCGCGAAGCAGCACCGGCTGCTGGCGGTCAAGCGCGACGGCGACTCGGCGATGGTCGCGACCGCGGATCCCCTCGAGATCGGCGCCTTCGACGATCTGCGCATGCAGCTGCAGCTGGACGTGCAGCCGTTCCTGGTGTCGTCACAGCGGATCCTCGAGCTGATCAACGACGTCTACGGCCGCAAGGCCGACAAGGGCGGCGACCTCGCGAAGGAAGGCGAGGAAGAAGACGAGGGGGCGAGCGAGGAGCTGGTCGACATCCTCGAGATCACCGACGAGGCCCCGATCATCCGCTGGGTGAACTCGCTGCTGTTCAACGCGGTCAAGGAGAGGGCCAGCGATATTCACATCGAGCCGGGCGAGAAGGACGTCATTGTCCGATACCGGATCGACGGCGAGCTTTACGAATCGCGGCGGGCCGCGCGCCAGTTCATGCCGTCGATCATCTCGCGCGTGAAGATCATGGCCGGCCTCAACATCGCCGAGAAGCGGTTGCCCCAGGACGGCCGCATCCGCCGCAAGATCGCCGGCAAGGACATCGACATGCGCGTCGCGACCGCGCCGACGGTGAAGCACGGTGAACGGATCACGATCCGTCTGCTCGACCGGGAATCGGTGCTGCACGATCTCGCGGACATCGGCTTCGGCGACGACCACCTGCGGCAGATGGACGAGCTGATCCACAAGCCGCACGGGATCATGCTGGTCACCGGACCGACCGGCTCGGGCAAGACCACCACGCTCTACGCCTGCCTCGCCAAGATCAACTCGCCGGAGCTGAACATCCTGACCATCGAGGACCCGGTCGAGTACCAGCTGGACGGCATCTCGCAGACCGCCGTGAACGAAAAGATCGATCTGACGTTCGCGGCGGGCCTGCGCTCGTTTCTGCGCCACGATCCGGACGTCATCATGGTCGGCGAGATCCGCGATCGCGAGACGTCCGAGATCGCGATCCAGGCGTCGCTGACCGGCCACCTGGTGCTGTCGACGATCCACACCAACGACGCCGCCGGCGCGATCACGCGCCTCGTCGATCTCGGCGTGCAG
>DATFXS010000424.1:0-4450 GCA_035315605.1 Polyangia bacterium | reverse complement strand
CCCGTTCCGTCCCACTCCCAGATGTCGTTGCAACGAGCCGGGACCGCGTTGCTGTTGTTCGGGTCCACACAGTACCCGCCGAACAAAACGGCGCGGTTCCGATCCGAGTCCCAGACCATCGTCGCGCCGTAGCGCGGGAAGGGCATCGCGCCGGCGACCTGGCGCTCGGTCCAGGTCGTGCCGTCCCACTCCCACTGATCTTGAACGTAGTAGCTGGCCTGCGGCTGCCAGCCAGAGAACATGACCGACTTCTTCTGGACGGTGTCGTAGACCATCACCTGCTGCGTGCGCGGCGGCGGGCTGGTGTTCGTCGTGCCGTTCGCCGCGGGCGTCTTCTCGTTCCAGACGCCGCGCGCGCCGTCCCACTCCCAGGTGTCGTCGTAGTACGGGCCGTTCGTCGCCTGCTGGCCGCCGTACATCACCATCACCTTGCGATCCGAGTCGTACACCATCGAATGCCAGTAGCGGGCGAACGGCCAGCTGCCCCACAGGTTCTGCCAGGTGGCCGGTCGGGTCACGAGCCCCGACTGGAACGTCACCGCGGCGTCCGGCTGTTCTCCCAGCGGCGTGTGGCCGTTGCTCTTGCAACCGGCTGCCGCGGACGCGAGCGCGACGACCGCCATTGCGATCGCACCATGCCCACTCCCCTTACAAGCGAATCTCGGCCTGCTCATCGAATCCGTCCCCTTCCGTGAAACGACGTCCGAGCGCGGACGTTGCCGCGCAAAACGGTACGCTGGCGTCAACGAGCAACGCAAGCGGATATTCCATGACGGAGCGCTCGCATGTAATAGTGGCGGCGATGGGGAGAACCGGGCGCACCGTCGTGGCAGCGGCGCTGGCGATGCTGATCGTGACGGGGATGAGCGGCGGGCGCGCGGCGGCGGGGCCCGACCCGGCGGCGGCGCGACGCGATGAAGCAAAGGCGTCGTTCGGCCGGGGCAACACGGCGTACAACCTCGGGAAATACGCCGACGCCATCGCCGAGTTCGAGCGCGCGTATGCGCTGTCGAGGCTGCCCGAGATCCTCTTCAACCTCGGTCAGTGCTACCGGAAGCAGTGGGAGGCCGAGCAGCGCAGCGAGCTCGGACGCCGCGCCCTTCATTACTACGAGGCGGTTGTCCGGGAGGCGCCGACGTCGAAGGTGCGCCCGGAAGCCGAGGGTTTCATCAGCGAGCTGACGCCGGCGGTGATTGCCGCCGAGGCGCGCGAGCGGCAGACCAAGATCGCCGCGGCCAAGGGGGGCGAGGCGCTGAAGCTGGCCCAGGGGATGTTCGTCAACGGTCAGCTGGCCGACGCGGCCGGCGTGCTGGATCGGCTGCTGCGCGAGCCCGACAACGGGCGCGAGCTGCTGGCCGAGGGGTACCTGCTGCGTGGGCGGGTGGCGGCCGGTATGGGCGATCCGCTAGGGGCCGAAGGGTACTTCCGGCGGGCGCTCGAATTGCGGCCGGCGGCGGAGATCGCCGAGCCCAAGGGCCAGGAGGCCGCCGCGCTGGAGGCGGCACGCAAGACGGCGGGCGTCGGCCTGCGGCTGGTGCAGACGCCTCTCGGCGAGGCGCCCGCCAACCAGCCGGCGCGCGTCGACGTCCGGATCGAGGGCGACGGCGAAAAGATGGTCGCGGCGCTGGAGCTCGGCTACCGGACCGCGGACACGGGCGCCTTCCTGACCAAGCAGGTGAAGCCGGCGGAGGTGCTGGCCGTCCCGGCGCCGTCGCTGGCGCCCGGCTCGCGCGTCGACTACTACGTGCGCGCGCTGGACGATCACGGCGGCGTGCTGGCCGAGAGCGGCTCGCCGACGCTGCCCTTCCGCCTGCAGGTGGCGATCCCGATCGAGATGCGCCGCGAGCCGCAGCGCTGGTACCAGAAGTGGTGGTTCTGGACGGCGGTCGGCGCGGTGGCGGCCGGCGCCGGCGCGATCACGTACATCGAGACGCGGCCCGGGCAAAGTAACGAGCTGATCATCCCTGGCTCGACGAGGATGTGAACGTGCGCCGGGGCCTTCACATCGTTCGGGCGCTGGCCATCGCGGGGGCGATGGCGCTGGCGGCCTGCGCGCCCAAGGAGGGGCCGGGGTTGAAGGTCACCGTCGACCTCGGCAACTTCGTTGGTCAGGTCCAGACCATGAATGTCGTGATCGGCGCCGACCCGGACGGCTTCAAGTCTTATATGGGCCCCAACGTCAGCCACGTCGGCGTGAGAACCGAGGACGTCGACGGAAACGGAACGCTGGAGCTGGTCGTCCAGTTCGTGCAGCCGGATGCGACGACGTCGTTCCGGGTTGCGACCGGCAACCAGGCCACGCTGACCATGAGCGCGCACGCGATGGGCTTCGGCACCGACGATCTGATCGCGGATGCGACCGACAGCACGTCTCTGTCCCCCGGCGGCGAGGCGTCGGTCGCATTGCACATGGCGGCCGCCTCCGTGGGCCCGATCGGCGCGCACACGCGCACCACGGACCTCGGGACCGCCACGACCGACGTCACCGTGCTGGGCGCCCAGGCGGGCTCGAACATCGGCGCTCTCGCGGTCTGCGACGTGGACGGAGACGGCGCGCAGGACATCATCATCGGCGCCCCGGGCGACATGATCGCCGGCGGCAGCGTCGGCGCGACCGGCGCCGTCCACATCGTCTGGGGCGGCTGGCCGCGCAACGCGACCGTCGATCTCGCTCAGCCCGATCAGCCGAACGCGGACACGCACTTCTACGGAACGGAAAGCGCGGCGCAGCTCGGCACCGCGGTCGCCTGCGTCGATCTCGACGGCGACACCTACGACGACATCATCGTCGGATCGCCTGGCACCGACAACGGCAAGGGCCGCATCTACGTCGTGTTCGGGAGGCCGAACTTCCGGAGCAGCCGTCCGGTCGATCTGACGTCGCCCACCACCGGCGCGGAGATTGTCTGGACCACCAGCAGCTCGCCGACCGCGGCTCTTGGCAGCGTGCTGTTCGCGTCAGCCCGGCGGCCCGGGATCGCCCCATTCATCCTCGCGTCGGAGCTCGGCACGAAGACCACGCACCTGCTCACCGACGTCAGACCGGCGACGACCGGGCCCAAGCAGCTCGACGCCAGCGCCGCCGACCACCCGACCTTCACCGGCGCCGTGGGGTGGTCGCTGGGCGCCGGCGATCTCGACGGCGACGCCACGACGTCCAACAAGCTCGACGTCGCGATCGGGGACATCAATTACCGGGAAGCGACCGACATGGGGATGCGCCGCGGGCGCGTCTACCTGTTCTCGAACGTCGACCCGGCCGGCACCGCGCCGATCGACGTCGCGACGGCCAACACGACGATCACCGGCAAGGACAAGAACTCCCAGCTCGGCACGGCGCTGCTGATCGCGGACACCCTGAACCAGGGCGAAGACCTGTTCGTCGGCGCGCCCGCCGACGATACCAACGGCGTCGTCTACCTGGTCGCGCACAGCGAATACTTCTTCCTGTCACCGACGATCCAGACGGGAGACACCCAGGCCATTTCGGGCTACGAACCGGGCGGGTTCTACGGGGCGGCGCTCGCCAGCACACGCGCGGGGAGCACGAGCGCCACCGGCCTGCGCCTGGCGGTCGGCGCGCCGGGCGTCAGCCGCCCCGGGCGCATTGGCGTGGGCGCCGCTTACCTCTACAAGGCGGGGGCCGACCACATGTTCCGGATCTACGATCAGGTCTACGGCAAGGACGCGGGGGACGCGCTCGGAGCCGCGGTGGCCGGCGGGCAGCTCAATTCTCCGGCCACGGGTCAGATGAACCCCGACGAGATCGGCGACCTGGTTGCGGCGGCCCCGAGCGCTGCCGGCAGCGTGCCCGGCACGGGCGTCGTCTACGTCCGCTTCGGCCAGTGATCTTGCTCGCTCACCGCTGCCAGGCGCGCAGGATCTCGTCGAGGCGCGCGTCGGCCGCCTGATCGACGGTCTGTCGCGCCGGATCGGCGTCGAACCAGGCGACGGTGCGACGGATCCCCTCCGCGAACGGGATCTGGCAGGCCCAGCCGGGGACGAAGCTCTTGATCTTCGAGTTGTCGAACAGCGCGTTCCAGCTCTTGTCGCCGATCAGGCCGGCGCCGGTGTCGGGATCGAGCTTGCCGATGAACGCGCTCGGCACGTGGACGATCTGCGGGTCGGCGCCGGCGGCGCGCCCGACCAGCCGCAGGATCTGATCCCAGGTCAGCCACTCGTCGGAGGTGATGTGGAACGCGTGGCCGATCGTGCGCGGGTTGCCGAGCAGGCCGATGAAGGCGCGCCCGAAGTCTTCCGCGTGGGTCAGCGTCCACAGCGACGTCCCCTCGCCGTGCACGACCACGGGCTTGCCGCGGCGGATGCGATCGATGATCGAGTAGTCGGACTTGCCGACCGCGACCGGCACGATCGTGTCGTAGGTGTGCGACGGGCGCACGATCGTCATCGGGAAGCCGAACTCGCGGTGCGCCGCCATCAGGCGTTCCTC
>DATFXS010000423.1:0-2848 GCA_035315605.1 Polyangia bacterium | reverse complement strand
GCGATCTTCAGCTTGTCCTCGACCGAGAGCGAGAGCCCCTCGCTCTGTGTTCCGTCGCGCATCGTCGTATCGAACAGTTGGACGTCCATGGTTTACGGCTCCGGGTGAGCCCGCAAGACTAGCAGGTAATCCCCGGCCGCGCGCCAGGTCCGACCGACCCCGCCCCGGCGTCGGAAGGCTGTATTCTCGCGGGCCGGAGGCGAACATGCTCGGAAAGTTCCAAGTGGTGGCGACGATCCCCGTGACCGACCTCGCCCGCGCGAAGGCGTTCTATGCGGACACGCTCGGCCTGAGCGCGACCGTCGAGACGCCGTTTTCGATCCGCTTCGCCTGCGGCGGCGGGTCGGAGCTGTCGATCTTCAAGCGCGGCCCTTGCAAAGCCGACCACACGCTGGCGCACTTCGAGGTCGATGACATCGAGGCGTGCGTCGCGGGGCTGCGCGGCAAGGGC
Source organism: Polyangia bacterium (assembly GCA_035315605.1). Taxonomy (GTDB): domain Bacteria; phylum Myxococcota_A; class Polyangia; order Fen-1088; family Fen-1088; genus JADGRB01. Next base: position 2,397 of record DATFXS010000423.1, on the reverse strand, counting down.
GTCACGTTCCTCGAGTACGAGACGCCCAAGACGGTCAACTTCATCGCCGAGATCGGCCCCGCGCGCGGCGCCTGGTTGAAGGATCCGGACGGGAATATCCTCGGGCTGCGCCAGGCGAAGACGTAGCGGCGTATCCGTCGTCCTCGCCGCTCAGCACGCGCGCGTGGCGCGCGAACCGTTCGACGATCACCTCGCTGACGGCGCGGATGCGCGGCGTCCGCTGCAGGTCGGCGTGCTGGACCAGCCAGACGTCGTGCGCGCTGATCGGCGCGCCGACGCGTTCCAGCTCCGGCACGCCCGCCGCCAGGAAGCAGGGGATGACGGCGATCCCCTCGCCGGCGACGGCGGCCGCGCGGACGGTCAGGATGTGGTCGCCCCGGACCGGCACGCGCAGGCCGCGCGCCGCCTGCTCCAGCCAGCGCGCGCCGATGTTCGGCGTCGCTTCGCGGTCGTAACCGACCAGCGTGTGGCCCGCCAGATCGTCTGGCGCGCGCGGGCGCCCGCGGCGCGCGAAGTAGGCGCGGGCACCGTAGACGCCGAAGGCCAGCGCCGCGAGCTTGCGGACCACCAGACTCTGCTCGCTCGGCCGGGTCATCCGGATCGCCAGGTCTGCCTGGCGGCGCGGTAGATCGTAGGCGGCGGCCGTCGACACCAGCTCGAGGTCGATGTCGGGGTGGCGCTCGCGCAGCGCGCCGAGCACGCGCGGCACGAAGAAGGTCGATGCGAAGGTGTCGGAGGTCGCGATGCGCACGGTGCCGTCGAGGCGCGCATCCTGGCCCGTCACCTGACGGTCGAGCGCGAAGTAGCGCTCCTCCATCGACTCGGCGAACGGAGCCAGCGTCTCACCCATCGGCGTCGGCACGTAGCCATCGGGCGTGCGATCAAACAGGCGCGCCGTCAGGTCGCTCTCCAGCGCGGCCAGCCGGCGCGCGACGGTCGTGTGATTCACGCCGAGCAGCTTGCCCGCGCCCAGCAGCGTGCCGCTGCGCCGCAACGCCAGGAAGATCCGGAGGTCGTCCCAGTTCGGCATGTTCTGCATTATTGCACATGTAATCTGCGGATCTTCGTATAGCTGTGTAACTTCGCAGATGGCATCAATGGGGGTGTACCCACCAAGGAGGCCACCAATGTCGACCGCAAACCCGAACCCGAACCCGAACCCGATCAACGACGTCCCCCCGCCCGTCCAGATGCTGAAGCTCGCGATGGGCTACTGGGTCAGCCAGGCCTGCGCCGAGGTGGCGCGCCTCGACATCGCCGACCGCCTGGCGGGCGGCGCGCGTCCGAGCGACGAGCTCGCGCGCGACGTCGGCGCCAACCCCGACGCCCTCTACCGCCTGCTCCGCTGCTGCGCCTCGGTCGGCGTCCTCCACGAGCAGGCCGGCAAGCGGTTCGCGCTGACGCCGGTGGGCGAGACGCTGCGCAGCGGCGGCCCCGGCTCGCTGCGCGACTTCTTGATCGCCGAGACCGCGCCCGGCCACTGGCTGCCCTGGGGCCGCCTGCACGAGGCGGTCATGGAGGGCCAGCCGCAGACGACCGCCACGCTCGGCTGCGACATCTTCACATTCTACTCGCGCAACCCGGAGGAGGCCGCGCCGTTCAACCGCGCGATGGCCAACCTGTCCGCGATCGTCGCCGGGGAAGTGGCGGCGAGCTTCGACTTCTCGTCGTACGCGACGCTCAACGACGTCGGGGGCGGCCACGGCGGGCTGCTGGCGACGATCCTCGAAAAGTTTCCGCGTACGCGCGGCGTCCTCTTCGACCTGCCCCACGCCATCGACGAGGCGCGCCCGCTGTTCGCGGATCGCGGCCTCGCGCCGCGATGCGAGCTGGTGGCGGGTGATTTCTTCCAGCGCGTGCCGGCCGCCGACGTCTACCTGCTGAAGGCGGTCCTGCACGACTGGGACGACGCGCGCGCGACGCAGATCCTGAAGACCTGCCGCGCCAGCGCCGCCCCCGGCGCGAAGGTGCTGCTCGTGGAGATGGTGGTTCCATCCCACACTGCCGACGGCGGCGGCTCGTTCGCGCCGCTGATGGACCTCAACATGCTGGTGATGCTGACCGGGCGCGAGCGAACGGCCGGCGAGTACCGGGCGCTCCTCGAGGCGAGCGGCTTCCGCTACGACCGGCTGATCCCGACCCACTCGCCCTTCGCCATCATCGAGGCGACCGCGGTCTGAAGCGCCGTCCGGCGCGACCCGTGACGCGCGCCCGGCGACACTACCAAGGCATGGACGAGAAAGAGGACGACGGGCTGTCCCGAAGAAGGTTCGCGAAGGCCTCGGCGGGCGCCGTGCTCGCCGCGGCCACGGCGCACCCGGCGCGGGCCGCGACCGCCGGAGCCGGCACGGGGGCGAAGAAACGCTACGCGCAGGTCGGGGTCGGATCGCGTTCCTA
>DATFXS010000422.1:0-5533 GCA_035315605.1 Polyangia bacterium | reverse complement strand
CAACCTGACCGCGCAGGTGCGCAACATCGCCGAGGTGACGACCGCGGTCGCGACCGGCGATCTCTCGAAGAAGATCACCGTCGACGTTCGCGGCGAGGTCCTCGAGCTCAAGAACACGATCAACACCATGGTCGAGCAGCTCAGGACCTTCGCCGCGGAAGTCACGCGCGTCGCGAAGGAGGTCGGCACGGAAGGCAAGCTGGGCGGCCAGGCCGAGGTGCCGGCGGTCGCGGGCGTCTGGAAAAATCTTACGGACAACGTCAACTTCATGGCGAGGAACCTGACCGCGCAGGTGCGCGGCATCGTCAAGGTCGTCACCGCCGTCGCCGACGGCGACCTGAAGCAGAAGATGGTCGTCGAGGCGAAGGGTGAGATCGCCGCCCTCGCCGACACCATCAACAGCATGACCGACACGCTGTCGACGTTCGCCGAGCAGGTGTCGACCGTCGCGCGCGAGGTCGGCGTGGAAGGAAAGCTGGGCGGCCAGGCGCGCGTGCCTGGCGTCGCCGGCACCTGGAAGGACCTGACCGACAACGTGAACTTCATGGCCTCGAACCTGACCACCCAGGTGCGCGGCATCGTCAAGGTCGTCACCGCCGTCGCGAACGGCGACCTGTCGCAGAAGCTGATCGGCGTCGAGGCGAAGGGCGAGATCGCCGCCCTCGCCGACACCATCAACAGCATGACCGACACGCTGGGGACGTTCGCCCAGCAGGTGTCGACGGTCGCTCGCGAGGTCGGCATCGAGGGCAAGCTGGGCGGCCAGGCGAAGGTGCCGGGCGCGGTCGGCACCTGGCGTCAGCTGACCGACAACGTCAACCAGCTGGCCGGCAACCTGACCACCCAGGTGCGCGCGATCTCGGAGGTGACGGACGCGGTGACCAAGGGCGACCTGACGCGATCGATCGAGGTCGAGGCGCAGGGCGAGGTCGCGTCGCTGAAAGACAAGATCAACCAGATGATCATCAACCTGCGTGAGACCACGCAGAAGAACGCCGAGCAAGACTGGTTGAAGACGAACCTCGCGAAGTTCAGCTCGATGATGCAGGGGCAGAAGAACCTCGAGACGGTGTCGCGCCTCATCATGAGCGAGCTGACGCCGCTGGTCTCGGCGCACCACGGCGCCTTCTTCATGATGGACTGGGAGGGCCAGGGGCCGATCCTGAAGCTGACCTCGACGTACGCGTACCGCCAGCGCAAGGGCGTCGACAATCGCTTCCGCCTGGGCGAGAGCCTGATCGGCCAGTGCGCGCTCGAGAAGAAGACCATCCTGATCACGCGGGTGCCGAACGACTACATCCAGATCAACTCGGGGCTCGGCGAGGCGCCGCCGCTGAACATCATCGTGCTGCCGGTGCTGTTCGAGGGCGAGGTCAAGGCGGTGATCGAGCTGGCGTCGTTCCACACCTTCAGCCCGATCCACCAGCTGTTCCTGGATCAGCTGATGGAGTCGATCGGCGTCGTGCTGAACATGATCGGCGCCAACATGCGCACCGAGGAGCTGCTGCAGCAGTCGCAGTCGCTGACCCAGGAGCTGCAGTCGCAGTCGAAGGAGCTGACGCAGCAGCAAGACGAATTGAAGCGCACCAACGTCGCGCTGGAGAAGCAGGCGGTCGAGCTGGAGGACAAGGCGCGCCTGCTGTCCGAACAGAACGCCAAGGTCGAGGTGAAGAACCGCGAGGTCGAGCAGGCGCGCGTCTCGCTGGAGGAGAAGGCCGAGCAGCTGTCGATGATCTCGAAGTACAAGTCCGAGTTCCTGGCGAACATGTCGCACGAGCTGCGGACGCCGCTCAACAGCCTGCTGATCCTGGCCAAGCTGCTGTCGGACAACCCGGACAAGAACCTCTCCGACAAGCAGGTCGAGTACGCCAAGACGATCTACGCCTCGGGCGGCGATCTGCTGACGCTGATCAACGAGATCCTCGACCTGTCCAAGGTCGAAGCGGGAAAGATGCCCGTCGAGCCGCGCGAGGTCGCGCTGGCCGACCTGACCGACTTCGTCGACCGGTCGTTCCGGCCGCTCGCAGAACAGAAGGACCTGGCGTTCAAGACCGACGTCGACGTCGACCTGCCGACGCATGTCTACACCGATCCGCAACGGCTGCAGCAGGTCTTGAAGAACCTGCTCGCCAATGCGCTGAAGTTCACGTCGCGCGGGTCGGTCACGCTGCGCGTGCACCGTCCGCGGCCGGGTACCCTCTTCAACCACGAGGCGCTGCAGGCAGGCGGCGTGGTCGGGTTCTCGGTCGCCGACACCGGAATCGGCATCGCCAAGGACAAGCAGCAGCTGATCTTCGAACCGTTCCTTCAGGCGGACGGCACCACCAGCCGCAAGTACGGTGGCACCGGGCTGGGGCTGTCGATCTCGCGCGAGATCGCGCGCCTGCTCGGGGGCGAGATTCAGATCGAAAGCGAGGTCGGCAAGGGAAGCGTCTTCACGCTGTACCTGCCGGAGCGCCACGTGGCGGCCGCGGCCGAGGAGATCTCCGCGATCGGGACTGGCTGGGCGCCCAAGGTGACCACCTTCGCCGAGATCGTCGGGGTGCCGGCCATGGCGACGATCGCCGAGCCCGACCCGATCGTGACGCGGCCGATCGACGACGATCGCGCCGACATCGAGGAGGCCGACCGGGTGCTGCTGGTGATCGAGGACGACGTGTCGTTCGCGCGCATCATGCTGCAGATCGGACGCGAGAAGGGCTTCAAGGTGATCGTCGCGACCCGTGGCGACACCGGGCTGGCCCTCACCGGCCGGTACGTGCCGGACGCGATCACGCTGGACATCAAGCTGCCGGGCCTGGACGGCCTGACGCTGCTCGATCGCCTCAAGCGCAGCCCGACCACCCGTCACATTCCCGTGCACGTCATCTCGATCGACGAGGTCAGCCGGCGCGGCGCCGCCCTGGGGGCCTTCGCCTATCTCGAAAAGCCGGTCAGCCGCGAGGCGCTCGAGCGGGCCTTCGAGGACATGACCCTGTTCCTGGATCGGCCGGTGCGCCGCCTCTTGCTGGTCGAGGACGACACCACCCAGCGCCAGACCATCGTCGAGCTGGTCGGCGACGGCGAGGACGTCGACGTGACCGCTGTCAGCACCGCCGAGGAGGCCGCGAGCGCGCTGGAGAGCGGAAACTTCGACTGCATGGTGGTCGACCTGGTGTTACCGGGCGACGACGGCATCCAGCTGCTCGAGAAGGTGCGCGCGAAGAACGGCGCCCGCCAGCTGCCGGTCATCGTCTACACCGGCAAGGACCTGACGCCGGAGGACGACGAGGCTCTCAAGAAATACGCGCAGTCCGTCATCCTCAAGAGCGCCGTGCATTCGCCGGAGCGGCTGCTCAGCGAGACGGCGCTGTTCCTCCATCGCGTCGAGCGGGAGCTGCCCGATCGCTCCAAGGCGATCCTCCAAGCGAACCGGCGCGGGGAGGGATCGATCGCCGGACGCAAAGTCCTGGTCGTCGACGACGACGTCCGCAACATCTTCGCGATGACCAGCGTCCTCGAGGCCAGCGGTCTCGAGGTGATCTATGCGGAGAACGGCCAGGCCGCCATCGAGGCTCTCACCCGCGACCCCGCCATCGACCTGGTGTTGATGGACGTCATGATGCCGGGGATGGACGGCTACCAGACCATGCGCGCCATCCGCGCCAATCCCATCTTCCGCGGCATCCCCATCGTCGCCATCACCGCCAAGGCGCTGAAGGACGACCGCAACAAGTGTCTCGAGGCCGGGGCGTCCGATTATCTGCCCAAGCCCGTCGACACCGAGAAGTTGCTCGATCTGATTCGGCTCTGGACCGGGGGCGGTGAGGGCGTCTCGCTGCAGTAGCACGACCGCAGGAGGACCAACTTGGACCAGCGGAAGGACGCACCGGACTCCAGCCAGCAGGCGGCTGAACCGCGCGCCCGGATCCTGATCGTCGACGATCACCCGGCGAACCTGGTGGCGCTGGAAGCGATCCTGACGCCGCTCGGCCACGACCTGGTGATGGCGCGGTCGGGCGCGGAGGCGCTGCGCCACATCCTGCACGGCGAGTTCGCCCTGATCCTGCTGGACGTGCAGATGGCCGACATGAACGGCTTCGAGACCGCCAGCCTGATCAAGCAACACCCGCGCAGCCGGCACATCCCGATCATCTTCATCACCGCGGTGAACCGGGACGCGGCCCACGTGTTCCGCGGCTACTCGCACGGCGCGGTCGACTACCTGGTCAAGCCGTTCGACGCCGACATCCTGCGCTCGAAGGCGGCGGTGTTCATCGAGCTGTACGTCCGGGGCGAACGGCTCAAGCATCAGGAGCGCCTCCTGCACCGGCGCGAGCGGGAGGCCGCCGAACGCCGGAGCCAGGAGCGCTACCGGCGCCTCCTGGACGACATGCCCCAGTGCATCTGGGCCGCCGATGCCGGGGGACACGTCAACTACTGGAACCGCCCCGGGCTCTCCTACGTCGGGCTCGAGCCGGACGACGTGCAGGAGGATTCGTTCTGGGCGTCGGTTCACCCCGACGATCGGCCGGGGGCCCACGCCGACTGGGAGGCGGGCCTCCGCACCGGGGCGCCGTTCGAACGGCAGGTCCGCCTCAAGCGGGCGGCCGACGGCAGCTACCGCTGGCACCTCGCGCGCGTCGTGCCGGAGCGCGAGGTCGACGGGACGGTCATCGGCTGGATCGCGACCGCGACCGACATCGACGATCAGAAGCAGGCGGAAGAGGCGCTGCGCAAGGCGATCATCTTGCGCGACGATTTCTTGTCGGTCGCCTCGCACGAGCTGCGCACGCCGCTGACGTCGCTGAAGCTGGAGGTCGCGAACCTGTCACGCATCGCTCAGCGCGACGCCGGCCCCGGCGGGGCGCCGCGCTTCCTGGCCAAGGTCGAGAAGATCGACTCGCAGGCGGCGCGCCTGCACCGGCTGATCGACGATCTGCTCGACGTGTCGCGCATCGCGGCCGGGCGCCTCGAGCTGCACATCGAGAACGTCGATCTCGCGCAGATCGTCAACGACGTCGGCGTCCGCTTCACCGACGAAGCGGCCCGGATCGGATCGGCGTTGAACGTTCACGCGCCCGGGCCGATCGTCGGCCGCTGGGACCGGAGCCGCCTCGATCAGGTGGTCACCAACCTGGTCTCGAACGCGATCAAGTACGGGGACTGCAAGCCGATCGACGTCGTGGTCGCGGGCGAGGCCGACAGCGCGGTCGTCACCATCCGCGATCGGGGCATGGGCATCGCGCCCAACGATCACGAACGGATCTTTGGCCGGTTCGAGCGCGCCGCCTCCAGCCGCCATTTCGGCGGCATCGGGCTCGGCCTCTGGATCGTCAAGCAGATCATCGACGCGCTCGGCGGCACGGTCACGGTCGAGAGCCGCCCCGGCGACGGATCGACGTTCAAGGTCGTCCTGCCGCGCGACCCCGACCGGGCGACCGCGCGGCGCCCGAAGACGACGTCAGGTCCGATCCTCGTCCGTTCCGCCCCTCCGGCCGCGTCCAGCTAGAGGCTGCTCGGGCGGTCGGTGTCCGCGGTCTGGACCGGCTCG
>DATFXS010000421.1:0-3722 GCA_035315605.1 Polyangia bacterium | reverse complement strand
CGGATCGCGGACACCGGGCGCGATCCGATCCCGATCATGCGCGAGGCGCTGGCGATCTGCCGCGAGGCCGACCGCCGCATCGAGCTGCTCTGGGCCAGCCCCCGAGAGGTCCTGAACATCGTGCAGGCGGCCGAAATTGGTTGTGACATCATCACGGTCACGTCCGACCTCCTCGCCAAGCTGGCGCTCCACGGCAAGGAACTGGGCGCCTTCAGCCTGGAGACCGTGCAGATGTTCCACCGCGACGCCGAAGCCGCCGGGTACAAGCTGTGAGCGACGACTTCGTCCGCCTGTACCTGGACGAGACCGCGCGCGCGGTGGCGGCCCTGGACGCGCGCGCCATCGACGCGGTCGCGGCCGGCCTGGCGCGTGTGCGCGACGGCGGCGGGCGGCTGTTCGTGCTGGGCGTGGGCGGCTCGGCGGCCCACGCCAGCCACGCGGTGAACGACTTCCGCAAGCTGTGCGGCTTCGAGGCGTACGCGCCGACGGACAACGTGTCGGAGCTGACCGCGCGCGTGAACGACGACGGCTGGGAGTCGAGCTTCGCGGCCTGGCTGGAGGTGTCGCGCCTGGGGCCGCGCGACGCCGTGCTGGTTTTTTCGGTCGGCGGCGGCAACAAGGAGAAGAACGTCTCGCCCAACCTGGTCCGCGCGCTGGAGCTGGCGTGCGCGCGGGGCAGCGCGGTCTTCGGGGTGGTCGGGCGCGACGGCGGCGCCACGCGCGCCGCCGCCGAGGCCTGCGTCGTCATCCCGACCGTGGCGCCGGAACGCATCACGCCCCACACCGAGGGGCTGTGCGCGGTCGTCTGGCACCTGCTGGTCAGCCACCCGGCGCTCAAGCGCGCCGAGACGAAGTGGGAATCGACAAAGTAGCCTCGATGCGGGGCTGGGCACGCGCCCACGTGCCCGAGCTGTGCGCGCTGGGTGTCGGCGTCCTGCTTCGGCTGTCGATGGCGCTGACGTACGACGCGCGCATCGGATACGACTTCAACGCGCACTGGCCGCACATCCAGTACATCGCGACCAAACACGAGCTGCCGCCGCTCGGGTTCAACACGACCAGCTGTCACCCGCCGCTCTACCACTTGATCGGCGCAGCGCTGGTCTCCCTCGGGCTCGGGGCGGGCGCGCTCGGCTGGCTTTCGGCCCTCTGGGGGATGCTTCGACTGGGCCTGATCTGGGTCGGCCTCGAGAGGTGGCTGCCGGAGTCTCGCCTCGCCCGCGTCGTCGCGCTCGGGCTCGCCGCCGTGATCCCGGCCAGCGTTCATCTCGAAGGCATGATCACGAACGAGACGCTGGTCATGCTGATCTCCGCCGGCGCGCTGGTCGTGACGCCGTGGGCGATCAGGACCGCCCGGGCCGGGCGGGGCTGGCCGATGGCGGCGCTCGCGGTGCTGCTCGCGCTCGCGATGCTGAGCAAGATCTCCGCGTCCGTGCTGGTGACGTCCGTGGCGCTGGCGATGGGACTCGAGATCGTGCGCGCCGGACGGTCGTGGGCCCGCGCGTTGCGCGTGCGCGCGCTGCCGATCGCCGCCCTCGTCGTGATCGTCGCCAGTCTCACGGCGCCGTTCTTCGTGCGCAACCAGATGCTGTCCGGGCAGCTCGCGCCCAGCGCTTACGAGCAAGCCTTGCAGCCGAACCAGGCGCCGTTCGAAAAGATCCCGTACCTCCAGCGGCGGCCGCTCGGCTTCTATGTCGGCTGGGACCCGCGGATCTTCATCCACGCGCTCTATCCGACGGGCATCAAGCCGCAGCCGCGCTTCTGGCCGGTCCTGATCGCGAGCACGTTCAACGACTACTACGTCTTCAGCTACTCGGGCGGCGGGAAGTACAACAAGCAGCGCTGGGTGTCGGCCGCCGGCGTGACGCTCGGCTGCCTGTCCGTGGCCGCCGGAACCGTGATCGCGCTGGTGACGGTGCTGGCTTGGTTCGCGGCGGCCCGGACGCTCTGGCGACGCCGCGAGGACGGCGAGCCGGACTCGCGCTTCGCGCTGCTGCTCGCGCCGCTCGGCGCGCTCCTCGGCCTGCTCCACTTCGTGACGAAGTATCCGAACGACAACTTTGGACCGATCAAGGGCGCCTACCTGCAGTTCACCGCCCCGGTGCTGTGCGCGCTGTTCGGGGTGGGCGTGGCCTGGATGTGGCGGCGCGGCGGGCGGCGCTGGCGCGCGGCGGCGGTGACGTCCCTGGGCGCGCTCGCGCTGGTCGCGGCGTATTCGCTGCAGGCCCGCTTCCCGCCGCTGGGCAAGGACGCCAACGGCGCGGCGCCGTTCTTCGCCGTCCCGGGCGACGCGAAGTGGAAGTAGATCACGGGGACGGTAGGATGTCAGCGGTGTCTCAGCGGTTCTTCATCGTCGGCGGCGCCGGCTTCATCGGCGGCCATTTCTGCGACCGCCTGCTGGCGCAGGGCGGCGGCGCGTCCGCGGTGACGATCTACGACAACTTCAGCTCCGGGCGCGAATGGCACCTGGGGCCGCACGCGGGCGACGCCCGGCTGCGCGTCGTGCGCGGCGACGCCGAGGACACGGTCGCGCTCGCCGCGGCGATGGCGGGCCACGACGTGGTGATCCACCTGGCGTCGAATCCAGACATCGCGCGCGCCGCCCGCGAGCCGACCATCGACTTCTGGCAGGGGAGCGCGCTGACCCAGAGCGTGCTGGAGGCGATGCGGACCAGCGGGGCGGGGCGGATCCTCTACGCGTCGGGCAGCGGCGTCTACGGCGATCTCGGCACGCACGAGGCGGCGGAGGACCACGGTCCACTCGTCCCGGTGTCGACCTACGGCGCCAGCAAGCTGGCGGGCGAGGCGCTGATCGCCAGCTACGCGGCCATGTTCGGCCTGTCGGGCTGCGCGTTCCGGTTCGGCAACGTCGTCGGCCCGCGCCAGACCCACGGCGTCGGCTTCGACTTCGCCCGGGCGCTGCTGCGCGCCGTCGCCGCCGGCGAGCGTCCGATCTCCCTGCGCATTCTCGGCGACGGCAGCCAGTCGAAGTCGTACATCCACGTCGACGACGTCGTGCGCGCGGTGCTGACCGCCCACGCCCGGTCGACCGCGCCGTTCGCGGCCTTCAACGTCGCGACCGGCGACTACATCACGGTGCGCGAGATCGCCGAGCTGGCTGTGGCGTGCGTCGGCCTCACGCCGGGCAGCGTCGCCTTCGCCTACACGGGCGGGGACCGCGGCTGGAAGGGCGACGTGCCGGTCGTGCGGCTGAACACCGACCGCATCCGCGCCCTCGGCTGGCGGTGCGAGCGTCCGTCGCGCGAGGCGCTGCGCGCGTCGATCGCGGCGATGATCCCGGACATGCAAGCGGGGCGCATGTGAACGTGCCCGATCCGGAGGTGCGGTTGATGTTGCCGGCGGCGGACGTCGCCGACCCGGAGATCTCGATCGTGGTCCCGGCGCTGAACGAGGAGCTGACGATCGCGGACTTCGTCGCCTGGTGCCACGCCGGCCTGGCGGCGGCCGGCGTCGTCGGCGAGATCCTGATCGTCGACAGCGGAAGCGATCGCACGACCGAGCTGGCGCTGGCGGGCGGGGCGCGCGTGCTGCGGACGCCGAAACGGGGGCTCGGGCGCGCCTACATCGACGCGCTGCCGTTCATTCGCGGGCGGTACGTGCTGATGGGCGACTGCGACTGCACCTACGACTTTCGCGAGCTGGCGCCGTTCGTCGAGAAGTTCCGGGCGGGCGCGGAGTTCGTCATGGGCTCGCGTTTCCGC